>JAIVHA010000173.1 GCA_020201295.1 Lysobacteraceae bacterium
GTGCTCACCGCCCTGGTACCCTGGTAGCGAATACAGGCCGCGCGCCACCCGCACCAGCTTTCCCGCCTGGTTGTCGCCGGCAAGCTGGTGCGGGTGGCGCGCGGCCTGTATTCGCTACCAGGGTACCAGGGCGGTGAGCACGAGGCGCTGGTGACGGTGGCCAAACGCGCCCCCGACATCCTGTTCTGTCTGCTCACGGCACTGCGCTTTCATGAACTGACCACCCAGGCACCGTTCGAGGTCTGGATCGCCATCAGCAACAAGGCACATCCCCCTCGCCTGGAGTATCCACCACTGCGCACGATACGGTTCTCCGAAGCGGCACTCACCGCCGGGGTGGAAATACACGAGGTGGAAGGTACGCGCCTTCATGTCACCAGTGTGGCCAAGACGGTCGCCGACTGCTTCAAGTTCCGCAACAAGATCGGGCTGGATGTGGCGCTGGAAGCGCTGCGCGAGGCGAATCGGGCCAGGAAACTGAACGCCGACGAACTGTGGCGATTCGCGAAACTCAACCGGGTGGCCAATGTAATGCGCCCGTATCTGGAAGCACTGGCATGAGTTCGGGCCTGGCCGCGTCGATCCATGCCCGCTTGCTGAACCGGGCCAGGATGCGCGGCGAGGACTTCAACCTGGTGCTGACACGCTACGCCATCGAACGCTTTCTCTACCGATTGTCACAGGTCCCCGCACGCGAGGCGTTTTGGCTGAAAGGGGCGCTACTGTTCGACCTGTGGTTCGATTTACCCCACCGACCCACGCGTGATGCGGACTTCCTGGGCTTCGGTCCGGCCGACATCGAAACACTTGCAAGCACAATTCGGGGGATCTGTATCGTGCCGGTCGCAGACGGCATGGAATACGATCCCGAATCAATGAGTATCGAGGAAATCCGTGAGGATGCCCGGTATGGCGGGCTGCGCGTGCGGCTGATCGGCTGGCTTGGCAATGCGCGCTGCACCGTCCAGCTCGACGTCGGCTATGGGGATGCCGTCGTGCCGGGACCCGAAGAGGTCATCTACCCAATATTGCTGGAGGATCTGCCCGCACCACGGCTGCATGTCTACCCGCGCGCGTCAGTGGTTGCCGAAAAGCTGGAAGCCATCGTCAGTCTCGGCATGGCGAATAGCCGGATGAAAGACTATTACGACCTGCGCGCATTGGCGCATGAGGATGCATTGGATGCGGGAGAACTGGCCCAGGCCATTGCGGCCACGTTCGCGCGTCGCCAAACACGGCTGCCCGATGGCCTTCCCCTTGGCCTTGGCGATGAGTTCGCGCAAGACGCGGCAAAGCAGACCCAGTGGAAAGCCTTTCTCAACAAGAATCGACTGGAGGCGCCGGGACTCGATGCCGTCATCGTGGATGTACGCAAGCTTGTGGAGGAGCCATTGCGGTTGGCAAAGGAAATCGCGGCGAGAGGGTAAAACGAGGGGGTTTTAGACAGAGAGATGACCGCCATCCTTGGCTAAGTCATTGTAAGAATTGGTCGGGGCGAGAGGATTTGAACCTCCGACCACCTGCACCCCATGCAGGTGCGCTACCAGGCTGCGCTACGCCCCGAAGTACTGCCTGCCCCGGCGTGGGAACCACCCGGCAAGGGGCGCCATCATACCGGAGCGCCCCCCGGGAATAAACCACTCAGGGAAAGGATTTTTTTACCGCTTGAGGATCTGCAGCAGCGCTTCCAGCTCCATGCGCATCTGGCGCACGATCTGGTGGCTCTGGGTGGCATCATCCTTGGCCTGCTCGCCGGACAGCTGCTGGCGGGCGCCGCCGATGGTAAAGCCCTGCTCGTACAGCAGGCTGCGGATCTGGCGGATCATGATCACGTCATGCCGCTGGTAGTAGCGGCGATTGCCACGGCGCTTCACGGGCTTGAGCTGGGGAAATTCCTGCTCCCAGTAACGCAGCACGTGCGGCTTCACCCCGCACAGCTCGCTCACCTCGCCGATGGCGAAGTAACGCTTGCCGGGGATCGCCGGGAGTTCGTTATTGTTGCTCGCTTCCAGCATACGCCTCCACCCTGGCCTTCAATTTCTGTCCGGGACGGAAGGTCACGACGCGCCGGGCGGAAATGGGAATTTCCTCACCGGTCTTGGGATTGCGCCCGGGACGTTCGTTCTTGTCGCGCAGATCGAAATTGCCGAAACCGGACAATTTCACCTGTTTGCCGTTCTCCAGGGCGGAGCGGATCTGCTCGAAGAAGAGCTCCACCAGTTCCTTGGCTTCGCGCTTGTTGAGCCCCAGTTCTTCAAACAGTTTTTCTGCCATGTCGGCTTTGGTGAGCGCCATGGATTTAGTCTCTCAAGGTTGCCCCAAAATTCTGATTCAGCCGGTCCACCACCCGCAACGCGACCGACTCCACATCTGCGTCGGTAAGTGTGCGGGAGGATTCCTGTAGAATCAACCCGAAGGCGATGCTTTTTCGCCCTTTTTCTACGCCTTTGCCCCTATATACATCAAACAGAGCGAGTTCCAGGAGCTGGTCCCCGCAGGTTTCCCGAATGGCCTCCTGCAAGGCCAGGGCGGAAACCGTCTCGTCCACCACGATGGCCAGATCCCGGCGCACCGAGGGGAAACGGGAAATCTCCCGGAAACTAGCGGCGCAGCCTTAAGACCATGCTCGAATATGCGCACGCGCCTTTGCTGGCGATTCAGGTTGTGCTGCAGGGTGCGCAGCAGGCCCTGCCAGAGGCTGGTGCGCATCACCGACAGCTCCGAGGAGATGGGGTTGGCCAGCGGTACCGGGACCAGGTCCGGGGTCACCAGGCCCTGGATCTCCGGGTCCACGAAACTATAGGTCACCGCCTCCTGGTAACCACGGTTGACCAACAGGTCACGCAAGCGGCGCAGGGGTACCCGGTCTTCCGGTGCCGGACGCATCACCAGCGCGGCCTGGAAGGCGCTGCTGGGCAGGCGGTTATAGCCATACACCCGGCCGATCTCCTCGATCAGGTCGGCCTCCAGGGTAACGTCGAAACGGAAGGTTGGCGGCGTCACCTGCCAGCCGCCCTCCCCGGCCTGTACGTCCATGCCCAGGCGGGTGAGGATGTCCTCCACCGTGGCGTCGTCGGGGCGCAGGCCCAGCAGGCGCTGCAGGCGCGCGGCGCGCAGGTGGATGGGCGCCACCCGCGGCAGCTGGGTCTCCGACGTCACCTCGATGACCGGCCCGGCCTGGCCGCCCACCAACGCCAGCAGCAGGGCCGTGGCCCGCTCCAGTGCGCGGTGCTGGAGCAGGTAGTCCACGCCGCGCTCGAAGCGGTGAGAGGAGTCGGTGTGCAGGCCATAGTGGCGCGCCCGACCGGCGATGCGCGCCGGCGTGAAGAAGGCGCATTCCAGGAACAAACTGTCGGTGCAGTCCGAAACCCCCGAACCGGCGCCACCCATGATCCCGGCCAGGGCCAGGGGCTTGTCGGCATCGGCGATCAACAGGCTGCCGGTATCGAGTTCGATGACCTTCTCGTCCAGCAGGGTGAGTTGCTCACCGGCACGGGCGTGGCGCACCTCGATACCGCCGGACAGGGTGGCGAGGTCGAAGGCATGCATGGGCTGGCCCAGCTCCAGCAGCACATAGTTGGTGACATCCACCACCGGCCCCAGGCTGCGGATACCGCCACGGCGCAGCTTTTCCTGCATCCATAGCGGTGTGGCGGCGCTGGGATCGATGCCGCGGATGACGCGGCCCAGGTAACGCGGGCAGTCCTCCGGCGCGGATACCCGCACCGGGAAGGTATCTTTAATAGTCGCCGGTACCGGGTCCATGCCCGGCCCCGCCACGGCGCAGCGGTTGAGCACGCCGATCTCGCGGGCAATGCCGGCCATGCCCAGGCAGTCACCGCGGTTGGGGGTCAGGTCGACCTCGATACAGGTATCGTTCAGCCCAAGGTAGGCGCGGATGTCAGTACCCACAGGGGCATCGGCGGGCAGCGCCATGAGTCCGGCCGCATCCTCGGACAAACCCAGCTCGCGTGCCGAACAAAGCATGCCGGAGGATTCCACGCCGCGCAGCTTCGACTTCTTGATCTTGAAGTCGCCGGGCAACAGGGCACCGATCAGCGCCGTGGACACCTTCATGCCGACGCTGACATTGGGCGCGCCGCAGACGATCTGCAGCGGCTCCGCGCCGGCGTTGACCTTGCACACGCGCAGCTTGTCGGCATCCGGGTGCGGCTCGGCACTCAGCACCTCGCCCACCACCACACCACTGAAATCGCCGGCCACCGGTGTCACCGAGTCCACCTCGAGCCCGGCCATGGTGAGCTGTTCGGCCAGTTCGGCGGCCGTCACCGGCGGGTTGACCCATTCACGCAGCCATTGTTCACTGAATTTCATGTCGTTTCACTTTTTCCGATTGCCTGTAGGAGCGGCCTTGGCCGCGAATGTTCGCGGGCAGAGCCCGCTCCTACACAGAATCCCCGTCATCCCGGCGCATGCCGGGAATGGAAAAGGGGTCTGCCCCCCTTTTTTCCGTGCGCCTGTAGGAGCGGCGCAAGCCGCGAACATTCGCGGCCAGGGCCGCTCCTACAGGGTTGCTATGCCATGCTTATCTGAACTGCTTCAAAAAGCGCAGGTCGTTCTCGAAGAACAGGCGCAGGTCGTTCACCCCGTAGCGCAACATGGCCAGCCGCTCCACACCTTGTCCACCAGCAGGCCTTCCACCTGGTGAAACATGGGCGTGTGGGTCAGGTCGGAATCGCAACGGTAGACACGGCCCGGGGCGATGACGCGCAGCGGCGGCGCCTGGTGTTCCATGACGCGGATCTGCACCGGCGAGGTGTGGGTGCGCAGCACCGTATGGGCGTCGAAATAGAATGTGTCGTGCATGGCCCGCGCCGGATGGGTCTCCGGAATATTGAGGGCCTCGAAGTTGTGGTAGTCGTCCTCGATCTCGGGGCCTTCGGCCACGGCGAAGCCCATGCCGGCGAACAGGTCCTGGATGCGTTCCAGGGTACGGGTGACGGGATGCAGGCCGCCGCTGCGTGCACCACGCCCCGGCAAGGTGACATCGATGCGGTCGGCGGCCAGGCGGCTGGCCAGTTCTTCCTGTTCCAGGGTCGCGCGCCGCGCCTCGATGGCCTGCTGCACCGCCTGCTTGGCCTCGTTGATCTTCTGGCCGGCGGCCTTGCGCTCCTCGTGCGGCAGGCCGCCGAGCGTCTTCAACTGCTCCGTCAGCACACCCTTCTTGCCCAGGTAATGGACCCGCGCCTCATCGAGCGCCTTGAGATCGACGGCTTGCTCGATGGTGGTGACGGCCTGCGCCTGCAGTTCCCCCAAGTCTTCCAACGCGGACTCCTTTGTCATGCAACGTCATTGCGAGCGTAGCGAAGCAATCCCCACCTACCGCATATCAACAGATTGGAGATTGCTTCGCTACGCTCGCAATGACGACTTGAACAGTGATTCCCTAAATGAAAAAAGGGGAAAGGTGTTGGCCTTTCCCCCGGTTCCGTACGGTCCGGCCTGACGGCCTCACATACCTGAGCGGACGTTCAACTCAAGCCGCGAGACTGGCCTTGGCCTTTTCCGCCAGGGCGCTGAACGCGCCCTTCTCGAACACCGCCAGATCGGCCAGCACCTTGCGGTCGATCTCGATACCGGCCTTGCCCAGGCCATTGATCATGCGGCTGTAGGACAGGCCGTTCTCGCGGGCCGCCGCGTTGATGCGGGCGATCCACAGGGCGCGGAACTGGCGCTTGCGCTGGCGGCGGTCGCGATACGCATACTGACCGGCCTTGATGACGGCCTGTTTGGCGACCCGGTAGACCTTGCGACGGGCACCGTAGTAGCCCTTCGCCTTGTCCATTACCTTCTTGTGTCTGGCGTGCGCCTGCACACCACGTTTTACTCGTGCCATGGTTCTATCCTCTCTCCTGAGCCGTGCTTAAGCGTACGGAAGCATGCGACGCACGAGCGGAGCATCCGCCTCGTGGACCATCGCGGGCGCACCGAGCTGACGCTTGCGCTTGCTGCTCTTCTTGGTGAGGATGTGGCGCAGATGGGACTGGCCACGCTTGAACCCGCCGGAGCCGGTTTTGGAGAAGCGCTTGGCGGCGCCCCGGTTACTCTTGATCTTAGGCATTTCTCTTTCTCCCCGCTTCGTTGACGTCTCACGTCGGCCCTAGGCGCGGTGATGGCCCGGGTCGACAACAAAAAACTACTTCTTTTTGGGACCCATCACCATGACCATGGTGCGCCCTTCCAGCTTTGGAAACTGCTCCACGGCGGCGTATTCCTCCAGGTCCTGCTCGATGCGCTTGAGCATGTCGCGGCCCAGTTCCTGGTGCGCCATTTCCCGGCCGCGAAAGCGCATGGTGACCTTGATCTTGTCACCCTCTTCCAGGAACCGGATCAGGTTGCGCAGCTTGGTCTTGTAATCACCCACATCGGTGCCCGGGCGGAACTTGATTTCCTTGACCTGCACCTGCTTCTGCTTCTTGCGTGCGGTCTGGCGCTTCTTCTGTTCGTCGAACTTGAAGCGGCCATAATCCATCAGGCGACATACCGGAGGCTCCGCCTGCGGTGAGATCTCCACCAGGTCCAGCGTGGCTTCGGCGGCTTTCTGCAGTCCCTCTTCCAGAGTGACCACACCGACCTGCTCTCCCTCGCTGTCGATCAGGCGGATTTCGCGCGCGGTAATGTCTTCGTTTACCCGGTGTTTCGATTTGCTTGCTGTAGCGATGCTAGTAATCCTCTAAAACAGTACGGCCGCGGCTCGCAATCTCGGTGGCGAGCCCTTTTGCAAAGGCATCGACGGACAGGGTCCCCAGGTCCTTGCCACCACGCGTGCGCACGGCCACGGTATCGGTTTCCGCCTCCCGGTCGCCCACCACCAGCAGGTAGGGGACGCGGTCGAGCGTGTGCTCGCGGATTTTAAAGCCGATCTTCTCATTTCTCAAGTCCGATTTTACCCTCAATCCCTGATTTTTCAGGGATTCCTCCACCCGGCGCACATAATCGGCCTGGCGGTCGGTAATATTGAGCAGAACCGCCTGAGTGGGCGCCAGCCAGGCGGGCAGCGCCCCGGCGTAGTGCTCCAGCAGAATCCCGATAAAACGCTCCAGGGAGCCCAGGATGGCGCGGTGGAGCATGACCGGCACCTGCTTGCTGCCATCCTCGGCGATGTAGTGGGCGCCCAGGCGCTGGGGCATGGAGAAATCCAGCTGGATGGTGCCCAGCTGCCAGACCCGGGACAGGCAGTCCTTGAGGGAAAACTCGATCTTGGGGCCGTAGAAGGCCCCCTCGCCCGGCTGCAGGTCCCAGGCCAGCCCCTTGTGGTTGAGGGCGTCCTCCAGGGCCTTTTCCGCCTGGTCCCAGAGATGGTCCTCGCCCACCCGCTGCTCGGGACGGGTGGACAGCTTGACGATGACCTCCGCGAAGCCGAAGTCGGCATAGACCTCGTAGAGCAGGTCGATGAAGGCCGATACCTCGTCCAGGATCTGCGCCTCGGTGCAGAAGATATGGGCGTCGTCCTGGACGAAGTTGCGCACCCGCATCAGGCCGTGCAGGGTGCCCGAGGGCTCGTTGCGATGGCAGGAGCCGAACTCCGCCAGGCGCAGCGGCAGGTCCCGGTAGCTCTTCAGGCCCTGGTTGTAGATCTGGATGTGGGCCGGACAGTTCATGGGCTTCACCGCGTAATCCCGATGCTCGGAATGAGTGGTGAACATCATGTCCTGGAACTTCTCCCAGTGGCCGGACTTCTCCCACAGACTGCGGTCCAGCACCTGCGGGGTGTGGACCTCCTCGTAGCCGTGGCGACGCAACTGGTTGCGGATGTAGTTCTGGATCTCGAGATAGATCTTCCAGCCGTTGTCGTGCCAGAACACCATGCCCGGCGCTTCTTCCTGGGTATGAAACAGACCCATGGCCTTGCCCAGCTTGCGGTGGTCGCGCTTCTCGGCCTCTTCCAGGCGGTGCAGGTGTTCCTGCAGTTCCTTCTTGTCACGCCAGGCGGTGCCGTAGATGCGCTGCAGCATTTCCTTGCTGGAATCGCCGCGCCAGTAGGCGCCGGCCAGCTTCATG
The DNA here is from genome assembly GCA_020201295.1 of Lysobacteraceae bacterium. Taxonomy (GTDB): domain Bacteria; phylum Pseudomonadota; class Gammaproteobacteria; order DSM-19610; family DSM-19610; genus JAIVHA01. The sequence goes on from JAIVHA010000173.1 coordinate 8,023, forward strand.
AGCTTGAAGCCCTTGCCGAGCTTGCCGGTGCTGGGCAGGTGCGGACCGCGGCAGACATCGAACCAGTCACCCTGGCGGTAGATGGAGATGTCCTCCCCTTCCGGGATGGCCTCGATGAGCTCGACCTTGTAGGTCTCGCCCAGATCACCGAAGACCTTGATGGCCTCCGCGCGGCTCAGCACCTCGCGCTGCAGGGGCAGGTCGCGCTTGACGATCTCGTGCATGCGCTTCTCGATGGCCTGCAGGTCATCGGGGGTGAAGGGCTCGTCACGGGCGAAGTCGTAGTAGAAGCCGTTCTCGATGGCCGGGCCGATGGTGACCTGGGTACCGGGGTACAGCTCCTGTACCGCCTGGGCCATCACATGGGCGGCGTCGTGGCGCAGCAGCTCCAGGGCTTCCTCGTCCCGGGCGGTGACGATCGCCAGACGGGCATCGCGGTCGATGACATGGCTGGTGTCCACCAGGCGGTCATCCACCTTGCCGGCCAGGGCGGCCTTGGCCAGGCCGGGGCCGATGGCGGCGGCGACATCATGTACGGTTACCGGGTGGTCGAACTGGCGCTGGTTGCCATCGGGAAGGGTAATGGTGGGCATACACATCTCTCCAGTGGTGACCGATACGAGGGGCCACATGAGTAACAAAACGATAATGAAACGGGGACAGACTTCAACGCCGCCCCATTCTGCAAATCAAGCACTTACAGGAAGGAGTGCGAATGGTACACAGACCTCGGAGGGCCGTCAAACCCAACCCGGCCGGTGGCCGGGCCTGGCGCACCCGTCAGCGCATGCCCCGGGCCTTTTTCACCATCTCGTAGGCCGCCTTGATCTCGATGGTCTTGTCCGTCGCCAGCCTGACCATCTCTTCGGGCAAGCCCTTGGATACCAGCTTGTCCGGATGGTGCTGATTCATCAAGCGGCGGTAGGTACGCTTGATCTCGGCATCCTCGGCCTCCGCCGCGACGCCGAGGATGGCGTAGGCCTCCTGCAAGCGGTCGGGACGCGGGCTGGTCCCGGCACGACCGCTGCCGAAGTGACGCGTCCCCTGCACCAGCGCTTCCAGGTGTGCGAACTCTGCAGCGGAAAAGCCCAGCCGTTCGAAGACGTGGAGCAGCAGCCGCTTCTCTTCGGGGTGCAGCTCGCCATCCGCATAGGCGGCGTGGAGCTGGATCTCCAGAAACATCTGCAGCAGGGTGGCCCGTCGGTGACACTCCTGGCGCAGCTGCGCGAGCACCGCATCGAGGGGAAAATCCGGTGCCTTGCCTTCATTGAAGAGATTGATGGCAAGGCGCCGCTGCTGCTCATCGAGCCGCATCTGCGACATCACCTGGCGGGCAAGCTCGATCTCGTCCCGGCTTACGTGGCCATCGGCCTTGGCGATATGCCCCATGACAGAAAAAGAGGCGGCAAAGAAAGCGGTCTGCGTGCGTTCGGTCTCACCTGGAGGCAAGGCGCCAAACTGCTTCAAGCCACTATCGAACTGATGTCCCAGGGCCGCACCCAACAGCGCGCCCAACGGCCCGCCGGCCATGAAACCAAAGCTGCCACCGATAATCTTGCCCCACCAACTCATTGCAAAAGCCTCATTCAACACTGCGTCAAGTGTGGTCTATACCTAAGGAACCTCTGATTAATTCCATTTTCGTCATTCCGGCGCATACCGGAATCCAGAGGCATCAGATGCATGGATGCCGGCATACGCCGGCATGACGGATTGATCAGAGGCACCGTAAAACACCAGACCAACCTGGAGGTAACCATGCCCTATGACAAACTGACTGAATTGCCGGACAACGTAAAGGACAATTTGCCCAAACATGCCCAGGAGATCTACCTGGCGGCTTTCAATAATGCCTGGGATCAATACAAGTCGCCCGAGGACCGCGCCGGGGACGATGATCGCGAAGCGGTGGCACACAAGGTAGCCTGGTCCGCGGTCAAGAACAAATACGAGAAACGTGGCGATGAGTGGGTGGCGAAATCCTGATTGCCATATTGTCGAAGGGCGCTGCGAAGATAATACCGAAGAGTTCCTGGCCGATCGACGTATCGGGCCGTGAGAGCCGTATGCGAAATGAAGCCCGCTAGGGCGTTGCCACCGAAAAGGTGTCGCAGGCGCCCATCTCGCCCCGCTCCAGGCCGGTTCTGAACCATTTCACGCGCTGCGCGGAGCTGCCGTGCGTGAAGGAATCGGGGCTGACGTAACCCTGGCTCTGCTTCTGCAGGCGGTCGTCGCCGATCGCACTGGCGGCGGCCAGACCCTCCTCCACATCGCCCTCCTCCAGCAATTGGCGGGAACGGTGGGCATGATGCGCCCACACGCCGGCGAAGCAATCGGCCTGCAGTTCGAGACGCACGGAGAGCTGGTTGGCCTCGGTCTCGCTGGCGCGGCGCCGCGCGTCCTGGACCTTCTGCGAGATGCCGAGCAAGGTCTGCACGTGATGGCCGACTTCGTGTGCGATCACGTAGGCCTGGGCGAAATCGCCCGGCGCCTTGAAGCGGTGCTTGAGGTCGCGGTAAAAGCTGAGGTCGATGTAGAGCTTGTGGTCGCCCGGGCAATAGAACGGGCCCATCGCCGCCTGCCCCAGCCCGCAGGCGGAGCTGACCGCGCCGCGGAACAGCACCAGGGTCGGCTCCTTGTAGGTACCGCCCGCCTGCCGGAACAGTTCGTGCCAGGTCTCCTCGGTATCGGCCAGCACGATCGACACGAAATCGACCAGTTCCTGCTCCTCGGCGCTTTCCACCACAAGCTCGCTTTGCGCGGGCTCGCCCTGGC
>JAIVHA010000174.1 GCA_020201295.1 Lysobacteraceae bacterium
GCGCAGTTGCGTGCCTGGATGCAGGGACTCGGCATCGACAGCTTCATCGGCAGTTCCGGGCGAGTCTTTCCCACGGCCATGAAGGCCGCACCCCTGCTGCGTGCCTGGCTGCACCGACTGCGTGGCAGCGGTGTAAAGATCCATGTGCGCCACCGCTGGCTGGGCTGGGATCCGCAGGGTGCCCTGCGCTTCACCACCCCCACCGGCGAACGCAGCCTGCAGGCGGATGGCGTGGTACTGGCCCTCGGCGGCGGCAGCTGGCCGCAGCTCGGCTCCACCGGTGCCTGGGTTTCCCTGCTGGCCGAACAGGGCGTTCCGGTCGTGCCGCTGTTGCCGGCCAATTGCGGTTTCGACGCGCACTGGAGCGAACACTTCCGCACGCACCGTGCGGGCGAGGCCGTGAAACCGGTGCGCGCCAAGGTCACCGACCCGGCGGGCAAGGTCCATGAGGCGCTGGGGGAGTTCAATATCACCGCCACCGGTGTCGAGGGCGGCCTGGTCTATGCCCTGTCCACACCCTTGCGGGAAACCCTCGCCACCGATGGCGAGGCCATGCTGTACCTGGATCTCGCGCCGGGCCGCGGCCTGTCCGCCATGCTCGCCACCCTGGAGCAACCGCGCGGCAAACGTTCCCTGTCCGAGTGGCTGCGCCGGCGCCTGCATCTCAGCAGCGTGAAGATCGCCCTGTTGCGTGAATGCCTGGACGCCGGGGACCTCGCCGACCCCGCGCGCCTGGCCCACGGCATCAAGGCCCTGCCGCTGCGCCTGGTGGCCACACGCCCCATCGCCGAGGCCATCAGCAGTGCCGGCGGCGTTCCCCTCAAGGCCCTGGATGAAGGATTGATGCTGCGCGCCCTGCCGGGCGTATTCTGCGCCGGTGAGATGCTGGACTGGGAAGCCCCCACCGGCGGCTACCTGCTCAGCGCCTGCCTCGCCACCGGCCGTGCCGCGGGACTCGCTGCCGCGCGCTGGCTTGCACCGTAGGGGAGGCCTTCGGCCGCGAAGCACCGTTTGACCCCGTTCGCGGCCAGAGGCCGCTCCTACAGGTGCTTGTCGGTAAAGGGGGCTGAGCCCTTTTAGTATCAGCGCACATTGGCCACCCGGTAGGAGCGGCCTTCGGCCGCGAAGCACCGTTTGACCCCGTTCGCGGCCTGAGGCCGCTCCTACAGGTGGTTGTCGTTCAGCCAGGCACAGGGGCTGGCTCGGTCGTTTGCAGGATCAGGCTGCGCAGCTCGGGCAGGCAGGAGCCGCAGTTGGTGCCGGCCTTGAGACAGGCACCGATCTCTTCGACAGTGGCACAACCCTGGCCGATCGCCTCCAGGATGGTAGTACGGCCCACCCCGAAGCAGGCGCACACCTGCGGTCCCGCGTCGGGGCGCCCGTCGTCGGCGCGACCGCTGAGCAGGGCGCGTCGCTCGCTGTCCTCGATCCGGTCGCGGCCGAACAGTGCCGCCAGCCAGTCACGCTCCGGCAAGCGGGGATCCGGCCCGATGAACACGCAGCTTTCCAGCCGGCCATCCTGGATGCGTGCCGCCCGGTAGCGGGGCGCGGCCTTGTCGGTGAATTCGATCCATTCCACCTCCCGATCCTGGCGGCACAGCAGCGCACGCGCCGTCACCGCCCAATCGCCTGTGCGCTCGCTGCCGGCGAGTTCATAACGCCAGAAGCCCTCGCCGCGGGCACAGGCCCAGTAGTGATCGCGCGGCAGTTGCAGCCGGCGTCGTGACAGGATGAAGCCATGCCAGCGCGTCACACAGGGCGTGACGCGTACCGGCGTATATTTGAATTCCGGCTGGCCGGAGACGGGGTCGGTCAGCGGGCTGACCAACTGGTCCACGCTGGCAATACTGGAGAACTGTTCGTTCCAGTGCATGGGAATGAATACGGAACCGGGACGCTGCCCCGCATCGAGGCGCGCACGCAGCAGCAGCTCACCACGGCGGCTGCGTACCCGCACCAGCGCCCCCTCCTCCACATTGAGGCGACTGGCATCCTGCGGGTGCAGCTCCACGCAGGGTTCGATGCTGTGGGCGGACAGGCGCGGCGAGCGGCCCGTGCGCGTCAGGGTATGCCAGTGATCCCGCACCCGGCCGGTGTTGAGCACCAGTGGGTAGCTCGCATCCGGGAGCTGGCCGGGTAGCTGACCGTGGATGGGCATGAAACGCGCCTTGCCCGAGGGGGTGAAGAAACGCCCATCGGCGAACAGGCGCTCCTGGCGCCCCAGCGGCCATTGCAGCGGCGCCTGCGCTTCGTAGTCCTGGTCCGACATCGCTTCCAGGCCGGGCAGGTCGAAATCGCGCCCCGCGTTGGCCCGCGTCGCCAAAGCCGCGTGTTCGCGAAAGATCTGCGCGGAATTTTCATAGGCAAAGGCGTCGCCATGACCCAGGCGCCGCGCCACTTCGCTGATGATCCACCAATCGGGGCGTGACTGTCCCGGGGCCGGCAGGAAGGGCCGTTGCCGGGAGATGCGCCGTTCCGAATTGGTCACCGTACCATCGCGCTCCCCCCAGGTTGTGGCAGGCAGCAGGACATGGGCATAGGCGGTCGTGTCCGTGTGGCGCACACTATCGGAGACCACCAGGAATTCACAGCCCGCCAGGGCCGCGCGCACCCGGTCGCTGTCGGGCATGCTCACCGCCGGGTTGGTGGCCATGATCCACAAGGCCTTCACCCGGCCCGCATGCACGGCCTCGAACAGGTCCACCGCCTTGAGTCCCGGCTGCGTGGCCAGTGCCGGCGCATGCCAGAAATCCCGCACCAGGGCATGATGGGCAGGGTCTTCCAGCTCCAGGTGCGCCGCCAGCTGGTTGGCCAGCCCGCCCACCTCGCGCCCCCCCATGGCATTGGGCTGGCCGGTGAGGGAGAAGGGCCCCATGCCGACCCGGCCCAGGCGGCCGGTGAGCAGGTGGCAATTGATGATGCTGTTGACCTTGTCCGTGCCCATGGAGGACTGGTTCACACCCTGGCTGAACAGGGTCACCGTCCTTTCAGCTTTTTCGAACAGGCGGAAGAATGTCTGCACCAGCCCCAGCGCCAGGCCACAGCGGCGTGCCACCGCCGCCGCATCGGGTGCGTCCGCCATGGCCGCGGCCAGCGCGGCGTCCAGGCCCTCGGTGGACTGGTGCACGAAGTCCGCTGCCCGCTTGCCGGTTCGCTCCAGATGAACGAGCAGACCGTTGAACAGGGTGGTATCCGTGCCAGGCGCAAGCGCCAGGTGCAGGTCGGCGATATCACAGGTGACGGTACGGCGCGGGTCGATGACCACCACCTTGAGCGCGGGATTGTCGCGCCGCGCGCGCACGATGCGCTGGAACAGCACCGGGTGGCACCAGGCCAGGTTGGAACCGGTAATGACGATGAGTTCGGCCTGTTCCAGGTCGGCATAGTCGCAGGGCACGGTGTCGCTGCCGAAGGCCCGCTTGTAGCCGGCCACCGCCGACGACATGCACAGCCGCGAATTGGTGTCGATATTGGCGGCGCCGATGAAGCCTTTCATCAACTTGTTGGCGACATAGTAGTCCTCCGTGAGCAGCTGACCGGAGACATAAAAGGCCACCGCCTCGGGGCCATGCGCATCGATGACGGCCTGAAAGCGCTGCGCCACCGTATCCAGGGCCTGGTCCCAATCCACAGCCGCGCCGGCGATCTCCGGCTGCAGCAGGCGACCATCGAGATCCAGGGTCTCCGCCAGGGCCGCGCCCTTGGAACAAAGGCGGCCGAAGTTGGCCGGATGCTCCGGGTCGCCGCGCACGCTCACCTTGCCCTGCGCGTCGCGGCCCACCCGCAGGCCGCAGCCGACACCGCAGTAAGGGCAGGTGGTTTGTACTTCCTCCGTAGCCTGCATATTCAAATGATCCTCCCAGGAACGGCCTCTGGCCGCGAACAGCTTGTCGATGCCCCCCGTAGGAGCGGCCTCTGGCCGCGAACAGCTTGTCGATGCCCCCCGTAGGAGCGGCCTTGGCCGCGAACAGCTTGTCGATGCCCCCCGTAGGAGCGGCCTTGGCCGCGAACGGATTACCCGCCGAGCCCTTCGCGGCCAAGGCCGCTCCTACAGGGGGCGCACAGCCATACCTTCAGGTTGCAACTTCCTTCAGGCTCAACCACACCCGATGCCCCTCCACCCGCACCGGGAAACGTGCCGCGCAACCCTCGTCGGGCGCCACGGCCAGGCCGCTGTCCAGGTGGATCTTCCAGTCGTGCAACGGACAGGCCACGCGCTTTCCGTGCACGATGCCCTGGGACAGGGGACCGCCCTTGTGGGGGCAGCGATCACGCAGGGCAAAGACCTCGTCGTCGACGGTGCGGAATACCGCGATGTCGCCTTGCGCGCAGCGTACCACCCGGGCACCCTGGCGCGGGATATCCTCCAGCCGGCCCACTTCGATCCATTCCTCTGCCGCTACTGCCATCGTTTCTGCCTGTTGCATGTGCATTCCTCGTACCTTCAATCGTTGAATCCCGCCTGTTTCGTGAATGGCACCGTCCCTGTAGGAGCGGCCTTGGCCGCGAACGGTCTGGCGGATCGCCTGTTCGCGGCCAAGGCCGCTCCTACAGGGTGGCGAGTGCAGCGCCGATCGGACTACACCACCTGCAGGATGGGGGTGAATTCATGCCGGTCTTCACCCTTGACGCGCGCTTCCCAGGGATCGTCCTGGGAGAACTGCTGTGAAAACCGGAAGCGCGCCGCCAGGGCCTGGCGCTGTGCCTCGTCATCGACGATGCATCCCTTCACATAGGCAAGGCCGACACGTTCGATCCAGGGGGCGGTGCGTTCCAGGTAATGGGCGTTCTCGCGATACAACTGCATGAAAGCCGCGCAGTATTCGAGTACCTGGTCCGGGGTTTTGACGGCACAAAGGAAATCGGTGGCGCGCACCTTCACGCCACCGTTTCCACCCACATGCAACTCGTAGCCGGAGTCCACGCACACCACGCCGAAGTCCTTGATGGTGGCTTCCGCACAGTTGCGCGGACAACCGGAGGCCGCCATCTTGAACTTGTGTGGCGTCCAGGAACCCCAGGTCATCTTTTCCAGATCGATGCCCATTTGGGTCGAATCCTGGGTACCGAAGCGGCACCATTCCTTGCCCACGCAGGTCTTCACGGTGCGCAGGGCCTTGCCGTAGGCGTGGCCCGATACCAGCCCGCGGGCGCCGAGATCGGCCCAGATCTTCGGCAATTCTTCCTTTTTCAGGCCATACAGTGCGATGCGCTGGCCGCCCGTGACATGCACCGTCTTGACCTTGAACTTGTCGGCCGCATCGGCGATGGCGCGTAACTCATCCGGCGTGGTGCCACCACCCCACATGCGCGGGATGACGGAATAGGTCGCATCCTTCTGGATGTTGGCATGGGCGCGCTCGTTGATGTAACGCGACTGGCTGTCATCCTGGTATTCACCGGGCCAGGCGCAGAGCAGGTAGTAGTTCAGCGCGGTGCGGCACTTGGGACAGCCATCCGGTGTCTTCCACTCCAGGAAGGCCCGCACCGCCGCCATGGTCTTGAGTTCATTGGCAACGAGCGCCGCGCGCACCTCGTCGTGGCTGTGCTCGGTACAGCCACAAAGTGGCTTGCGGTGCGGGGCGGCCGAATAATCGCCGCCCACCGTATGGGCCAGCAGCGCCTCCACCAGGCCGGTACAGGAACCGCAGGAACTGGAGGCCTTGGTATGGGCGCGCACCTCTTCCAGGGTGAACAGCTTCTTGTCGCCGATGGCCTTGACGATATCGCCTTTGCACACACCGTTGCAGCCGCAGATCTCCGCCGTGTCCGCCATGGCCGCCACGCGTTTTTCAGGGCCATGACCGGAATCCCCCAGGTGCGCCTGGCCGAACAACAGGTTCTCGCGCAATTCAGAGATGTCGGTGCCATCGCGCATCAACTCGAAATACCAGGTGCCGTCCAGGGTATCGCCGTACATCACCGCGCCCTGGATGCGGTTGTCCTTCACCACCACCTTCTTGTAAATGCCGCGGGCCGGATCCTGCAACAGCAACTCCTCGGTGCTGTCATCGCCGCTGAAATCCCCGGCGGAGAACAGGTCGATGCCGGTGACCTTGAGCTTGGTGGAGGTCAGGGATCCTTCGTAGCGGGCAATGCCGTGTTTGGCCAAATGATTGGCACAGACCTTGGCCTGCTCGAACAGCGGCGCCACCAGGCCATAGGTAGTACCACGGTGCTGTACGCATTCACCGACCGCATACACACGCGGATCGAAAGTCTGCAGGGTATCGGTCACGACTACACCGCGCTCGCAGTGCAGCCCCACCTGCCGGGCCAACTCGATATTGGGACGTATCCCCACGGCCATCACCACCAGGTCGGCGGAGAGCTCGCTGCCATCCTTGAAGCACACTGCCTCCACCCGCTCCTGGCCCAGGATCGCCTCGGTCTGTGCTTCCATGAGGAAGTTGATCCCTCTCTGCTCCAGGGAACGCTTGAGCAGTTTGGCTGCCGCCTTGTCGAGCTGTCGTTCCATCAGGCTGTCGAGCAGGTGCACCACGGTGACGCGCATGCCCTGCTTGAGCAGGCCGTTGGCCGCTTCCAGACCCAGCAGGCCGCCGCCGATCACCACCGCATGGCCATCGGAGCTTGCGGTATCAGGCGATCGTAAGGCGCTTGCGCGCCGTCGGCCGCGATCACCAAGCGACGGGCGCGGTCGATGTCGACGATCTGCTTCCCCTTCTGCAACTGGATACCGTTATCCGCATACCATTGCTCGTCATTGAGCATGATCTCCCCGATGGTCTTTTCTCCGGCCAGCACCGGGGAGAGCATGATGCGGTTGTAGTTCCCGTAGGGCTCGGCGCCGAACACCGTGATGTCATATTGCTCCGGTGCAATCTTGAGCAGTTCCTCCACCGTGCGCATGCCCGCCATGCCATTGCCGATCAATACCAGTTTTTCTTTCATTTCACGCACTCCAGGGCCACGCGCTGGCCGGTCGCCTTCTCTTCGTATGAGTCGTCAAACCCTTGCAGGTAAGCTTTGACATCCCCGGGATCAAACAAGCGGCCGTCCATGAAGGCGTCGGACCCCATGGTGATGGAGCTGCCATCACTCACCAGCGGCCACGACGCCGCATGTCCGCCTTCGCGCTTGTATTCCTGTTCCGGAACCGGATATCCCAACAGCTGCCCTGCCTTGCGCACCCATTCCGGCCGGTAGACCTCGCGGGCGATCCGCTCCAGGTCGATGGAATCATCCAGCTGCCCCCAACGGCGCATCTGCGCCAGGGTCCAGAGGGCGTGAGAGCGCCAGGGATAGTTGGCTGCATAACGATGGAAGACATTGAAATCGGGACACGCCAGAGGCGGCTCGCCGATGCCGGTGGGGAAGCTTCCACTCAGGGACTGGCGCAGCACCTCCGGCGGACAGCCCAGGTAGCGCGACTGGCCCAGCAGCGTACAGAGTTCCCCGCGATTGCCCGCGTCGTCGATCCAGGCGCAGGCCCGCATGAGCGCCGTGACCAGGGCCTGCAGGCTGCGGGGATGCTGTTCCGACCAGGCGCGGGTGGCGCCATAGACCTTCTCGGGGTGGTTGTTCCAGATGGCATGGCTGCTGATGAGGGTATGACCCTTGGCCTTTTCCACCGCCAGGGCGTTCCAGGGTTCGCCGACACAGAAACCCGAGATCTGCCCCTGCTTCAGGTGACTCACCATCCGCGGTGGCGGAACCACCAGCAGGATCACGTCGAGATCCGGATCGATTCCGGCGCTCGCCATCCAGTAGCGCAACAGGTAGTTGTGGGAGGATTCCGGGAATACCACGGCGAAGATCAGCGGCTCGACATCCCGCTGCTGGTCGACATCGATTACCTTGCGCAGCGCACGGGCGCTACCCATGGCATCGTGCAGGTCCTCGCCCGTGGCCTGCATGCGGGCATACAGCTCGCGAGACACGGTGATGGCATTGCCGTTGAGGTCGAGGCTCATGGCCGCCACCATGGGCGTACCACGCGAGGGCACGCTGGCCGCCAGAGGAATGCCCGCCAGCATCTGGGCTCCATCGAGCAGACCATAGCTCACCTTGTCGCGGATATTGGCCCAGGACGATTCGCGCACCAGGGTGACGTCGAGCCCCTGTTCCGCGAAAAAGCCCTTCTCCCGGGCCACCACCAGGGGCGCGCAGTCAGTGAGCTGCATGAAGCCAATCTTCAGCCCGGTCTTTTCCAGCGGGGTCCTGGTTCCGGCCTGTGGTGTTGGTTTCGGTCGCGCATGGCCCTCGTGCAGGAAGCACACCACTTCCGCACGGTAATGGTTGTAGGCGGGGTCCTCCGCCAGTTCCAGACGCCGGCGTGGCCGTGGCAGATCGACCCTGCTTCATGCCGCCGGAGATCTCGTCTGGACGCTTGTGCAGGGCATGATCCATGTGCACCAGCTCCAGGTTATGGCGTATCCACTCGTCCATTTCGCGGCGGCTCTTGCGGCCGCGAAACACTTGCTTCACGGCCAGCTCCACGTGCTGGTAGGCGGTGAGCCAGGGCAGGAGGGAGTGGTTCTGGAACACGACCGCACGGTCGGGGCCGGGTGCGTTTACTTCCTTGCCGTCGAGGATCACCCCGCCACTGCTGGCCTGGTACAGGCCGGCGACGATGTTCAGGACCGTGGACTTGCCGCAACCCGAATGACCGATGAGGGAGACGAATTCACCCTTGGCGATCTTCAGGCTGACGTCTTCCAGCGCCCGGAACGGCCCGTCGTCCGTAGGGAAGTCGATAGTGACCTGTGAAATTTCCAGATGTTCGTTGCTCATGTCTCTCTCCTTCAGCGCAACACCGCGTTGCGATCCCAGCTCAGCCAGCGCTGCAGGCCGAGCATCAGGCGGTCGAGCAGGAAGCCGATCAGGCCGATGGCGAACACCGCCACCATGATGCGGCCCAGTGAATCGGAACTGCCGTTCTGGAATTCATCCCACACGAATTTGCCGAGACCCGGGTTCTGGGCCAGCATCTCCGCCGCAATGAGCACCATCCAGCCGATGCCAAGGGACAGGCGCAGGCCGGCAAACATCATGGGGATGGCCGAGGGGATGACGATCCTGCGCACCTTGGTGAACCAGCCCAGGCGCAGCACGCGGCTGACATTGAGCAGGTCCTTGTCGATACCGGCCACACCCACGGTGGTGTTGATGATGGTGGGCCAGATACAACACAGGGTCACGGTAATGGCCGAGGTCACGAAGGCCCGCGGGAACATGGGATCATCAGACACATACAGGGCACTGACGATGAGCGTGACAATGGGCAGCCAGGCCAGGGGGGATACCGGCTTGAACAACTGGATGAGCGGATTTAGCGCGTTATAGAGCACTGGGCTCATTCCACAGGCGATACCGATGGGAATGGCGATCAGGCTGGCGATCACGAAACCCGTGGCCACGGTCTTCAGGCTGGTGAACACCTGGTCCAGAAAGGTGGGCCGGCCGGTATAGGAACGTACCGTGATCTCGGCACCCGGATCCTGTTCCAGGCGTACCGCATTGCGTTCCTGCTGGCGTTCATAAAATGCCTCCGCCTTGGCGCGTTCCTGGTGGTGCTCCGCCAGCAGGCCCTGCGCCTGCTGCCAGACCTGGGCCGGCCCCGGCACCTGACCCAGGGAGGTTTCGATGCGCGCCGCCGCACCGCTCCACAGGGCCAGGAACAGGCCGAAGGCCAGCAGCGGCACCAGGAATGCCCGGTGGATGATCTGCAGCTGCCGACCCGGGTTTTCGCCCCGGGCCAGCTTGACCAGGGGGGAAAGCCAGGCCTGTTCGCCGATACGTGACACCATCTGTACTAGCATAAGAAACCTCTGCTCATGGCTACCCAATCATTACAACAACGGCGCTGCAGGAGCGGCCTTCGGCCGCGAACATTCGCGGCCGAAGGCCGCTCCTACAGGAAATCCGGTCATGTCTGCCTCCGCTGTTCCGGTCCGGCACCCGCATTACTTCACCACCTCGTCGCCCTTGAGCCCGATGGCGAACTGTGCGAGATAGGCATTGGGTTTGGTCCCGTCATAGGTGACGCCGTCGATGAACTCGTCCTGCGGCGCCCGGAAGCCGGTTTCCGCGGCAAAGTCCGGGAAGTCACTCGCGGCCATCTTGCCTTCGGCGATCAGCTCCCTGGCCGCCTCCGCATACAGGTCGGGCCGATAAACCTTTTTGGCGATGTCCATGTACCAGCTGTCCGGCTTCGGGTCGGCGATCTGGCCCCAGCGCCGCATCTGGCTCAGATACCAGACGGCATCCGAGTAATAGGGATAGGTGGCGTGGTAGCGGAAGAACACGTTGAAGTCGGGTACTTCACGCTTGTCACCCTTTTCATATTCGAACGTTCCGGTCATGGAGTTGGCGATGACGTCATAGTCAGCACCCACATATTCCGACCGTGACAGGATCTTCACCGCCTCGGGGCGATTGGCGTTGTCATTGTCATCCAACCACTTGGCGGCGCGAATCATGGCCTTGATCACCCCCTTGTGGGTATTGGGATTGGCATCGGCCCACTGCTTGGATACCCCGAACACCTTCTCGGGGTTGTTCTTCCAGATTTCATAATCGGTGATGACCGGAACCCCGATTCCCTTGAACACCGCCTGCTGGTTCCAGGGTTCACCCACGCAATAGCCATGGATGGTGCCTGCCTCCATGGTCGATGGCATCTGCGGTGGCGGGGTCACGGACAGCAGGGCGTCGGCACCGATGGTGCCGGAGGTATCGCCCTTGTGGGGCGCATAGTAGCCGGGGTTGATACCGCCGGCCGCCAGCCAGTAGCGCAGTTCATAGTTATGGGTGGAAACCGGGAATACCATGCCCATCTTGAAGGGCTTGCCCTCGCGCTTGTACTTATCCACCACTGGTTTCAGGTAATCCGCCTTGATGGGGTGTACCGGCTTGCCGTTTTCCATGGGCACATAGGGCTTCATCTGCTCCCAGATCTCATTGGATACGGTGATGCCGTTGCCGTTCAGGTCCATGGAAAAGGCGGTGATGATGTGCGCCTGGGTGCCGAAACCGATGGTGGCGCCCAGGGGCTGGCCCGCCAGCATGTGGGCGCCATCCAGCTCCCCGGCAATGACCCGATCCAGCAGCACCTTCCAGTTGGCCTGTGCCTCGAGGGTCACGTACAGTCCTTCATCCTCGAAATATCGTTTCTCATAGGCAATGGCCAGGGGGGCCATGTCCGTCAGCTTGATGAAGCCGAACTTCAAGTCCTCCTTTTCCAGGTCGCCCGCGGCATGAGCCTGACTCATACCCAGCAGTAGCGCCCCGGAAAGCAGCGCCGTCATGGCCTTCATCAGCGGTTCCATCTTCACAATGCCTGTGTATTTCATCGCCTTCATCATCGCGTCACTCCTGAACTCAATTTTCAACCCAAAAAAAAGCGTCCACGCGCGGCCGGGAAGATTCCCGTGCGCATGGACGCCGTTGTCCGTGTGCCAACCCGTCGCTGGTTGGACTTTTACCGAGCCGACCCCGTCAGCGGGTTCGGCTGTTACAGCGGCGGACCACTCCGTTGCGGTCCGCCTTTCATGTTTCTTCTACAGCATCATCCGTGCCAAATCCTCATCTGTTTGATTTTTCTATTTGACCACTGCATTTTTTCCGAAAGAGAGTCACCAGCGAGAGAAAATACGCACCATGAACGGGCGCAAAGATGCGCCGACGCACCATTTCAGCATCCAAGAATCATCTCAATGTGCGGGTATCACCTGATGACGGGGGATTGGATGGATCGGGTGATTACTCGAGGGTCAGGAGCCATTGAACGAGTGTGCGGATGTCCTCCTCCGGCACCCGCCGATTGGGCGACATACGGTCATCACCCCAGTTACCGCTGCCACCCTCGCGTACCGTCACCACCAACCGTTCAAAGGCCGTGTCATCGCCCCGATAGCGGCGCGCCACTTCCACCCAGGCGGGACCGCGCACCTCTTCATGGACATCGTGGCAGTTGAAGCAGCGACTCTTCCAGGCCAGGTCGATCATGGCCTGATAGCGCGGATCGTCTTCCTGCGGGGCATTGCCATTGGCGGCGGCCGGTAGCGGGAATGCTGCCACGATCATGACGAGCAACAGGGTGGCTGGATGGAGATTGTGTCTTGTACGCGTACTCCTGTTCATTTTGCGAACTCCTGCCATGCCTGTAAACCGTAGCGGGTATGAAGCCAGTCACGGCCAGGGCAGTCAAGGGGCGGCCAATATTCCTGATCGCTGTGTAATCCGAAGGGTCAGGGACGCGGCTCCAGGCCCATGAGCTCGAACATGGCCACCAATTGTTCCGCCACCTGGCCCATGCGCAGATTGCGATCCATGGCCATCTTGCGCAGCGCCTGGTAGGCCTGTTTCTCCGTCCAGCCCCGCTGTTCCATGAGCAGCGCCTTGGCCCGGTCGATCTGTTTGCGCTCGGCGAGGGTAAGCCGGGTTTCCTCCAGCTCCCGGCGCAGGTTCTGGAATTCGTTGAAGCGGGCGATGGCCACTTCCAGAATCGGGATGACCCGCTTGTGGCCCAGTCCATCCACGATGTAGGCGCTGACCCCAGCCTGGACAGCATCGTGGATCAGGTTACGGTCGTCACTTTCCGCGAACATCACGATGGGTCGGGGCTGATCCCTGGTGATACAGCGCATCTGTTCCAGGGTATCGCGGCTGGGCGAATCCATATCCACGATGATGACATCAGGCTTCCATTCCTGCACCCTGGCCTGCAGATCATCCTCCGGATGCACGCGAGCAATGATTTCGTGCCCGGCC
>JAIVHA010000028.1:0-4857 GCA_020201295.1 Lysobacteraceae bacterium
CGCGCTTCGCTCGCAATGACGTTAAGTCAGTGCCATTCACCTATAGTGTAGTTTTTAAGCTGTTGATCTTATAATTATCCTTATTAAACAAGGGTGAAACACCTGTGCATCATGGGGTGTGGTTCGGGTTGGCGGACGGGGTGGACATGGCCGGCCAGTCTACCCAATGCGGCAGGGGCGGGTAAGCCTTGCGGCGGCCCCGCGGGTTTGCTACCGCCCGGCCGGCCCCGTGGCACCCGGGTGGTGCGCAGGCGTGCACCAGATGTGTGCCATGTCGGGACGCCATGCACCTATTTCGTGCGCGCAAGCAGTTCCCTGCACCGTCACGATGCCACTAGCCATTTGATTTTCCAGTGACTCCCCATTGTGGTGCGAATCTTGCTCCCTGAGGCTGCCCCCTGCCGCAAGGCCCGGTGTTTTTGCGCCCGGCATGCCCGGGAACAGGGCATGCCGAAGACCACAACAGGAGAACCCGCCGATGTCCTTGCTCAAGGCCGTACACCAGCCCCTCGGATTCACCCTGCTGCTAGCCCTGCTGCCGGGTGCGGCGCTGGCCGACAGCGGGCTCGATACGGGCGACACCGCCTGGATGCTGACCGCCACGGCCCTGGTGCTGTTCATGACCCTGCCCGGCCTGGCCCTGTTCTACGCCGGCCTGGTACGGGCCAAGAATGTGCTGTCGGTATTGATGCAGTGTTTTGCCATCGCCTGCGTGGCCTCGCTGATCTGGGTGATCTTCGGGTACAGCCTGGCACTGCATGGCGGGGACCAGCCTGGCAGCTGGCTGGGGAGCCTCGACCGGGTGTTTCTCCAGGGGGTGACGCGCGACTCACTGGCCGGCACCATCCCCGAGACCCTCTGGATCATGTTCCAGATGACCTTTGCCATCATTACCCCGGCACTGGTGGTGGGCGGTTTTGCCGAGCGCATGAAGTTTTCCGCCATGCTGCTGTTCTCTATCGCATGGATCATCCTGGTGTACCTGCCCACCTGTTACTGGGTATGGGGCGGCGGCTGGCTGGCCCAGCTGGGCCTGATCGATTTCGCCGGCGGCACGGTAGTGCATATCAACGCCGGGGTGGCGGCGCTGGTGGCGGCGCTCTATCTCGGCAAGCGCAGGGGTTTTCCCGAGACCGCCATGCCGCCTCACAACCTGACCATGACCGTGGCGGGCGCCGGCATGCTGTGGGTGGGCTGGTTCGGCTTCAACGCCGGCAGCGCCGTGGCCGCCGGGCAGGACGCCGGCATGGCCATGCTGGTGACGCACATCAGCGCCGCGGCCGGTTCCCTGGCCTGGATGACCCTGGAATGGATCCGTTATCGCAAGCCGAGCGTGCTGGGTATCGTCACCGGCATGGTGGCGGGCCTGGGCACCATCACGCCGGCCTCGGGCAGCGTGGGCCCCGCCGGTGCCCTGATCATCGGCCTGTCGGCCGGCGTGGTCTGCTACTTTGCCACCCAGGCCATCAAGCGCCGTTTCCATATCGATGACTCCCTGGACGTGTTTCCCGTGCATGGCGTGGGTGGCATCCTCGGCACCCTGTTGGTGGGCGTGTTCGCCTTCACCCTGGGCGGCAATGGCGAGCTGGCCGAGGGGCAGACGCTGTCCGCGGCCATCGCCTCCCAGCTCGGGATTCAGGCCATCGGGGTGCTGGCCACCCTACTGTGGGCCGGTGTGATAACCTGGATCATCCTCAAGCTGGTGGATGTCTTCATTGGCGTGCGCGTGACCGGAGATCAGGAAACCGAGGGTCTGGACACGGTGCTCCACGGCGAGGCGGGCTATTACCTGTAAGGAGCTCGTCGGCTGCCGGGCTTGCGTCCGCCGGGAGGGTCTGTTACCAAGTCGATTGATCCCATCGAGGCCGCTTGCCCCTGGCGCGCGGTCGGGACAACCGACCAATCAGACGCGAGGGCCACCATGTCGACAGCCAGTCGGAACTATGACGAGAAGCGCGATTTCATTCGCATGACGGTGGATTGCGCCCTGACCCTGCGGGCAGTGGAAGGCGGGCGTCAATACGCCGGCCGGTGCGTGAACCTGAGCAGCACCGGTGCCATGGTGTTGTTTGACGAGCCGCCGGCCATGGGCCAGCGACTGGAACTGCATATCGAGCCCCGGCTGGCACTGGTGCCGGCCCTGGATGCCCTGGTGGAGGTGGTGCGCGTACTGCCCGCCGCCGAGGGAGGCTTCGAGGTGGGTATGAGCATCATCGAGATGCGCTGAGCCCGACGTCATGGATAACGCCGAGTTGCACAGGCTGGCCAAAGAGGTGGGGGAGGCGTTGCGTCGCCTGGAGGCCCGCCTGGTGACGGCGGAGTCCTGTACCGGCGGCTGGGTGGCCAAAGAGCTTACCGCCATCCCCGGCTGTTCCGCCTGGTTCGATATGGGCTTCGTTACCTACAGTAACCAGGCCAAGCAGGACCTGCTCGGGGTGCGCGCCGAGACCCTGGAGACACAGGGGGCGGTGAGCGAGACCACGGTGGCGGAGATGGCCGCGGGGGCACTGGCGCGCAGCGGTGCCCATGTGGCCCTGGCCGTCAGCGGCATCGCCGGGCCGGGCGGCGGCAGCCCGGACAAGCCCGTGGGCCTGGTATGTTTCGGCTGGATGACCAGCGCCGGCCGCCGGCGCACCGCGAGCGAGCAGTTCACGGGCGATCGGGACGCGGTACGTGCCCAGGCGGTGGCCCGCGCCCTGCGCGGGGTGCTGGATGTCCTCGCCACCTGAGGCCCCGCGCCAGCGCCTGTTCTTTGCCCTCTGGCCACCGCTCGAACTGGTGCGGCCGCTGGCGGCCTTGGTGCACCGGCATACGCCTGCGCAGGCTCGCCCGGTACACACCGGCAACCTGCATGTCACCCTGGCCTTCGTGGGCGCGGTGACGGCGGATACCCGGGCCTGTCTGGAACAGGCCGCGGCGTCGCTGCAGGGGGAAGCCTTCGAACTGATACTGGAGCGCATCGGGACCTGGCCCGGCCCTGGTATCCTCTGGCTGGCCCCGGGCCGCTGCCCGCCGGCCCTGCAGCGGCTGGCCACGGACCTGCAACAGGCCCTGCAACCCTGCGGGTATGTGCCCGAGCAACGCCCTTACCTGCCCCATGTCACCCTGGCCCGTAAACTGAAGGGCCTGGTTCCCGGTACCACCATACCCCCGCTGCATTGGCCGGTGCGGGAGTTCGTCCTGGTGGACTCCGTCACCGGCCCGGCCGGACCCCGCTACCAGGTGCTCGCCCGCTGGCCCTTGGCGACCTAGCAGTACCCCTTGTCAGGGCGTTGCCGACTACTGTATATTTACCCAGTCCATGATTCAGTCACCTGGCGCCCTGGCTTGTGTGCCAGGTTCCAGAGATGGTTGTAACCGCAGGGTCGTAAAGCCTTTTCATCGCCTCATGGACAGGACTTAGCAGGTGACCGGGGCTGTGTGATAATCGCAGCCGTTTACCACGCGCCGGGGCAGGGATGTCCCCGGCGACAATCGAACGATGGGGAGAATCAAGATGGATGACAACAAACGCAAGGCGCTCGGTGCCGCCCTCGGCCAGATCGAAAAGCAGTTCGGCAAGGGTGCCGTGATGCGCATGGGTGACGTGGTCTCCCGCGACGTGGAGGTGGTGTCGAGTGGTTCCCTGGCGCTGGATGTGGCGCTGGGTGTGGGTGGTTATCCGCGCGGCCGGGTCATCGAGATCTATGGCCCGGAATCCTCCGGCAAGACCACCCTGACCCTGCAGGCCATCGCCGAGGTGCAGAAGCTCGGCGGCACCGCCGCCTTCGTGGACGCGGAACACGCCCTCGACCCCGGCTATGCCGAAAAGCTCGGCGTCAACGTGGACGATCTGCTGGTATCCCAGCCCGACACCGGCGAGCAGGCCCTGGAGATCACCGACATGCTGGTGCGCTCCGGCGCCGTCGACATCGTGGTGGTGGACTCGGTGGCGGCCCTGACGCCCAAGGCGGAGATCGAGGGCGAAATGGGGGATTCCCACATGGGCCTGCACGCCCGCCTCATGTCCCAGGCCCTGCGCAAGCTTACCGCCAACATCAAGCGTTCCAACACCATGGTGATTTTCATCAACCAGATCCGCATGAAGATCGGCGTCATGTTCGGCAGCCCCGAGACCACCACCGGCGGCAACGCCCTCAAGTTCTACGCCTCCGTGCGTCTCGACATCCGCCGCATCGGCGCCATCAAGAAGGGCGACGAGGTGGTGGGCAACGAGACCCGCGTCAAGGTGGTCAAGAACAAGGTGGCGCCGCCCTTCCGCCAGGCCGAATTCGAGATCCTCTACGGCGAGGGCATCTCCCGTGAGGGTGAACTCATCGAACTGGGCGTGAAGCACGGCTTCATCGACAAGGCGGGTGCCTGGTACAGCTACCAGGGCGACCGCATCGGCCAGGGCAAGGAAAACGTGCGCCAGTTTCTCAAGGACAACCCGGACATCGCCAAGACCATCGATGGGCAGGTTCGCGCCGAATTGCTGGTGAAGCCGCGCCCGCCCGCCGCCGACAAGGAAGACCTGGCGGAGCTGGAAGAAGCCTAGTGCTATTTCAATTTGATGATGCCGGATACCCGTTCACACCGCATGCGGACGCCTGACAGTCTTGATGGCCACGGAACCACACGGAATGACACGGAAAAACAGTATCCATGTGTTTTCGTTCCGTGTTTTTCCGTGTGGTTCCGTGGCCATGACAATACGTAAATTTCAGGTTTCTAGTCGGGCTATGGACGCAGATGTCGAGTACAGCCCCGCGGACATCCGTGCCCGGGCCCTGGGCCTGCTGGCACGGCGCGAGCACAGCCGCCTGGAGCTGGCGCGCAAGCTGCGCCAGCGCGGCATGGCGGGCGCGGACCTGGAAC
>JAIVHA010000028.1:4911-15129 GCA_020201295.1 Lysobacteraceae bacterium
CGCCAGAGTCGTTTCCTGCAACAGCGCGGCTTCAGTCCCGAGCACATCCGCCAGGCCCTGTAGGCGGACAAACCCACTCCACTTGCGAGCTGGACCCTGATATCAGGGGGAATCATCGGGTTTACACCTATTTATCCGCGTGCTCTCAATGGTAGGATTACCCTTTGGCTGAACGAACCCGAACCTGACCATCATGTCCACCAGCAAACAATTGCGGCAACAATTCCTGGATTTCTTCCGCGAACGCGGCCACGAGGTGGTGCCCTCCAGCCCACTGGTGCCCGCGGACGATCCCACCCTGTTGTTCACCAACGCCGGCATGGTGCAATTCAAGGACGTGTTCCTGGGCAAGGACCAGCGTGCCTATACCCGCGCCGTCTCCAGCCAGCGCTGCGTGCGTGCCGGCGGCAAGCATAACGATCTGGAGAACGTCGGCTACACCGCCCGCCACCACACCTTCTTCGAAATGCTGGGTAATTTCAGCTTCGGCGACTATTTCAAGCGCGAGGCCATCCAGTACGCCTGGGAATTCCTCACCGACACCTTGCAGCTGCCGCCGGAAAAGCTCTGGGTGACGGTGTTCGAGGAGGACGAGGAAGCGGCCGACATCTGGCTCAAGGAGATCGGGGTGGGCCCGGCGCGTTTCAGCCGCATCGGCGCCAAGGACAATTTCTGGTCCATGGGTGACACCGGTCCCTGTGGTCCCTGCACCGAGATCTTTTACGATCACGGCCCGGACGTGCCCGGCGGTCCGCCGGGCACGCCCGAGGAAGACGGGGACCGCTACATCGAGATCTGGAACCTGGTGTTCATGCAATACGACCGTGACCGGGAGGGAAATCTCAACCCCTTGCCACGGCCCTCGGTGGATACCGGCATGGGCCTGGAACGCCTGGCGGCTGTCATGCAGGGCGTACACAGCAATTATGAAATCGACCTGTTCCAGCATCTCATCCGGGCCGCTGCCGCCCTGGCCGGCAGCGATGACCTGGAAGACAAATCCCTGCGCGTCATTGCCGACCACATCCGCGCCTGCGCCTTCCTGGTGGTGGACGGGGTCATGCCCTCCAACGAAGGTCGCGGTTATGTGTTGCGACGCATCACCCGGCGCGCCATCCGCCACGGTCACCAGCTGGGCATCCAGGGCGGTTTCTTCCACAAGCTGGTGGAACCCCTGGTGGAGCAAATGGGTGAGGCCTACCCGGAACTGCTCAAGGCCCGCGAGCAGGTGGAGCGGGTACTGCGCCAGGAAGAGGAGCGTTTCGCCGAGACCCTCGACAAGGGCATGCGCATCCTCGAGGAAAGCATTGCCGACCTGAATGGCAATCTGATCCCCGGTGAGACGGTATTCAAACTCTACGATACCTACGGCTTTCCCCTCGACCTCACCGCGGACATCGCCCGGGAACGCAATCTCACCATCGACCTGCAGGGCTTCGAGGCCAGTATGGCGGCGCAACGCGACCGTGCCCGGGCCGCCAGCCAGTTTGCCGCCGATTATGGCGCCGGGGTGGAACTGCAGGAGTGCACCGAATTCACCGGTTATGGCCAACTCACCGACACCAGCCGGGTGATCGGCCTCTACAAGGGCAGTCAGCCGGTGACCCAGCTCGAGGCCGGTGAGCAGGGTATGGTGATCCTGGACCATACCGCTTTCTATGCGGAATCCGGTGGCCAGGTGGGAGACCAGGGCGTGCTGGTCAACGGCAACGCCCGTTTCGAGGTGCGCGACACCCAGAAGCAGGGCAAGGCCTTCTCCCATCTCGGCATGCTGGGGGCGGGCAGCCTGCGGGTCGGCGACACGGTACGTGGCGAAGTGGACGCTGCACGCCGTCGTGCCACCATGCTCAATCATTCTGCCACCCACCTGCTGCATGCCGCCTTGCGCCAGGTGCTGGGTGAGCATGTGCAGCAGAAGGGGTCGCTGGTGAACCCCGAGCGCCTGCGCTTCGACTTTGCCCACTTCGAGCCGGTGAGCAGCGAGCAGATCGAAACCCTGGAACGTATCGTCAACGACCAGATCCGCACCAATACGGCCGTGGAAACCCGCCTCATGCCCATTGCCCAGGCCATGGAGTCGGGTGCCGTGGCCCTGTTCGGCGAGAAGTACGGTGACGAGGTGCGGGTGCTGTCCATCGGTGGCTTCTCCGTGGAACTCTGTGGCGGAACCCATGTGGAGCGGGCCGGCGATATCGGCCTGTTCAAGATCGTCAACGAGACCGGTATCGCTTCCGGCGTGCGCCGCATCGAGGCGGTGACCGGCGATGGGGCTCTGGCCTACATCGGCGAGACGGAGAAGAACCTGCAGCGCATCGCCCAGCTGGTGAAGGGCGGGCGCGAGGACGCCGAGTCCCGGGTCGTGCAGTTGATGGACAAGACCCGCAAGCTGGAAAAGGAACTGGAACAGCTCAAGTCCAAGCTGGCCAGCAGCCAGGGTTCCGACCTGGCCGCCCAGGCGGTGGAGGTGGCCGGCATCCAGGTGCTGGCCGCCCGCCTGGACGGGGTCGATGCCAAGGCCCTGCGCGAGACCGTGGACCAACTCAAGCAGAAACTGGGTTCCGCCGTCGTGCTGCTGGCCGTGGTGGAGGAGGGCAAGGTGTCCCTGGCCGCCGGGGTCACCAAGGACCAGATCGGGCGCATCAAGGCCGGCGAGCTGGTCAATGCCGTGGCCCAACAGGTGGGCGGCAAGGGCGGCGGGCGGCCCGACATGGCCATGGCCGGCGGCAGCCAGCCGGAGCATCTCGACGCCGCGCTGGCCTCGGTGGTTGACTGGGTGCGCGAGCGCACTGCGGCCACGGTGTAACCCGAAAACCATTATTGGCCACGGAAGCACACGGAAATACACGGAAATACACGGAAAAGATCTATATCAAAGGACTTCTGAACAAATCGCCGTAGCGTCATTGCGAGCGAAGCCAAGCAGTCTCCTTCTTCGGCAGGAAGACGAATTTTTCAGGTCTTCTTGGTTGACCTGGCCTGCCGGACAGGCCAGTTGCAGGCGGATTTTCTTCGGTGCGGTTTTTATTTCCGTGTATTTCCGTGTGCTTCCGTGGCCAATGAGGTTTTCCAGGTTTAAACCCGCGCGGTTTTGTAGTTTAATCTGCGCCTTTGTTCGCGCGGTTATCCGCGCAGGGTTTCCCAGGCAGTTCTCACTCCCGGCCAGGCCCGGGCGAATGGATCATCATGGCGCTGATTGTTCAGAAATATGGTGGCACCTCGGTTGGTACGGTGGAGCGCATCGAGGCGGTGGCGGAAAAGGTCATCAACTACCGCAATGGCGGCAACGAGGTGGTGGTCGTGGTGTCTGCCATGAGCGGCGAGACCAACCGCCTGCTCGACCTGGCCAAGGCCATCAGTTCGCGCCCCGCGCCCCGGGAGCTGGATGTGTTGCTGGCCACCGGCGAGCAGGCCACCATTGCCCTGTTGAGCATGGCTTTGGAGAAGCGCGGCTGTGCGGCCCGCTCTTACACCGGCGGCCAGGTGCATATCCGCACCGACAGCACCCATAACAAGGCCCGCATCCAGGACATCGATGGCACGGCCATCCGCCGCGATCTGCTCGCCGGACGGGTGGTGGTGGTGGCGGGTTTCCAGGGTGTGGACGAGCAGGGCAACATCACCACCCTGGGGCGCGGCGGGTCCGATACCACTGCCGTGGCCCTGGCCGCTGCCCTCAAGGCCGATGAATGTCAGATATTTACTGACGTGGACGGGGTCTATACCACCGATCCGCGGGTGGTGCCCGAGGCCCGCCGACTGGAGCGCATCACCTTCGAGGAAATGCTGGAGATGGCCAGCCTGGGCTCCAAGGTGCTGCAGATCCGTTCGGTGGAATTCGCCGGCAAATACAATGTACCCCTGCGCGTCCTGTCCAGCTTCGAGGAAGGGCCGGGCACGCTGATCACCTATGAGGAAGAGGGAATGGAACAGGCCTTGATCTCCGGCATCGCCTTCAACCGTGACGAGGCGAAGCTCACCGTGCTGGGTGTGCCCGACCAGCCCGGTATCGCCCACAAGCTGCTGGGCCCCATAGCCGATGCCAATATCGAAGTGGACATGATCGTGCAGAACGTGAGCCCCGACCAGACGGCCACGGACTTCACCTTCACGGTCCATCGCAATGACTACGATCGAGCACTGGAAATTCTCGGCCAGGTGGCCCGGGAACTGGGCGCCCGCGAAGTGAGTGGGGATAACAAGATCGTCAAGATCTCCATCGTCGGTGTCGGCATGCGCTCCCATGCGGGCATTGCCGCGACCATGTTTGAGACGCTGGCTCGGGAAGGGATCAATATCCGCATGATTTCCACCTCGGAGATCAAGATTTCCGTGGTGGTGGACGAAAAGTATCTGGAATTGGGCGTGCGTGCCCTGCATGAGGCCTTTGACCTGGCGCGGGCCTGAAAACCCCCGAATTCCGGGAAATGGCAAGTAAAATAAAAAGTAAAAATGTAAGCTATAGTTTCTGTCAGTGTGGCCGACACAAGGGATGTCTGGTGCGCACCTGATTCGTACCGATCGCGTTGTACGCGGGATTTGGTTTGCGAAAGTATGTAAGGAGACGTGGGAATGTTGATACTGACACGCAGGGTGGGTGAAACCCTCATGATCGGTGATGAAGTCACGGTGACAGTTCTGGGTGTCAAGGGCAACCAGGTCCGCATTGGCGTGAATGCCCCCAAGGATGTTTCGGTACACCGGGAAGAGATCTACGAACGTATCAAGCGGGAGCAGGACGAGGACGCTTCTCCGGAAGTTGCCGGAAACTGACCAGACCAATACATTCAGCCTTTACGAATGCACCGGGCACCGGTATCCTACGCACCTCTCGGGGTCGTAGTGAACCGGTGCCCGATGCGTCTGGTGGGTGCGTACTCTACCCCCGCAGTTTTGGAGAGATGGCCGAGAGGCTGAAGGCGCACCCCTGCTAAGGGTGTATAGGGGAAACTCTATCGAGGGTTCGAATCCCTCTCTCTCCGCCATACATAAAAAGAGCCCCGCAAGGGGCTTTTTTTATGTATGGCGGAGAGAGAGCGCGGTGAGAACCCTTCGGTTCGACGGAGCGGCCGCAGGCCGCGGAGAACGTCGCCGCTTGCGGCGACGGCCCCGAAGGGGTGAGGCCCGCCAGAGCCGAATAATCCCGTTCTATCCGCAACCCCCCAGCCCGCTGTTGTAAGGGGCTTTTTTATGCATGGCGGAGAGAGAGCCCGGTGAGAACCCTTCGGTTCGACGGAGCGGCCGCAGGCACTATCCACCCTTGCACTTTCCCCCTGGATTCCGGATAATGCCCCGCTCTTACGCGCCCGTAGCTCAGCTGGATAGAGTACTCGGCTACGAACCGAGCGGTCGGGAGTTCGAATCTCTCCGGGCGCGCCATACAAGCGAAGCCGCCACCCCTGCAGGGTGGCTTTTTCGTTTCAGCGAAGTGCCTTCGGAGAGGTTCGAACTCCCGACGTTTCAATCAGGTCGAGTTTGACCAGCGGCGCAGCCGCGCAGAACGGCCGCAGGCCGGCCCGCAGGGCGAGGGGCGCAGCCCCGAGTCATCTCTCCGGGCGCGCCATACCAGCGAAGTCGCCACCCCTTACAGGGTGGCGTTTTCGTTTCAGCGGGCTCCCTTTTGTTCCTGGGGTTTTGTTTGCAGGGCACATACGGGATCATGGCCATTCCCAATGGACCGGAACCTGTGTATGGAATCCAATCGCAGCTATCTCCTGATCGATAACGGTTCCACCCGCGCCGAGGCAACTCTCAATCTGAGACGCCTGGCCACGGCCCTGGGCGAGCGCTGCGGGGTCGATGTGGCAGCGGTATCCCTGCAGCATGCCGACCGCATCCCGGCCTCGTCCCTGGGCGGCCGCGCGGCCGATACCCTGCCGTTGTTCCTGCGCAGCAAACGCGCGGAGGGGATCGAGGAGTTCGTGCTGGTGCCATTGTTTTTCGGCAGCAGTCGCGCCTTGACCCGCTTCATCCCCGACACCGTTGCCGAGGTGGTTCAGGAAACGGGCGCTTTCCGTCTTGAGCTGGGGCGATCCCTGTATCCCCTGCCGGGTGGTGAGCCACGCCTGGCGGGCCTGCTCTGTGACCAGGTCCGGCGGACGGCCGCGGACAACGACGTGCACCCGGAGCAGGTGGTGTTGGTGGATCACGGTTCGCCCATCCCGGAAGTGACGGCGGTGCGCCAGGGACTGGCCGAGCAGATGCGGGAGCGACTGGGTCCCGGGATCAGCCTCCAGGAAGCGGTGATGGAACGACGCGCCGGCAGTGAATACGATTTCAACGGCGCCTTGTTGGAGGAACGGCTGCAGGCCATGGCGCGGGAGCATCCGCACCAGACGGTGATCCTGGCCATGCTGTTCTTCTCGCCGGGACGGCACGCGGGCGCGGGGGGCGATATCGAGGAAATCTGTCAGCGGGTGATGCAGGCGGCCCCCGGATTCCGGGTCATTCCCACCGCCCTGGTGGGAGAACACGATGGCCTGGTGGACATCCTGGCGGACCGCTTGCGGGAAGCAGAGGAGCGGTTTGAATTGAACTGAGTTTTCCCAATCATTGCAAAACCCCTCCTGTAGGAGCGGCGCGAGCCGCGAATCGTCCAGCCGCTCGGGCCAGTCGTCGGCGCGGGTTTCGCTTTCATCCGCCTCCAGGTTCAGCACCCCCAGGCCCGCCACCAGGGCGGCCCGGGCGGCCACTGGATCCTGCGCATGGCCGTGGTGGGCCAGGATGGCGAGCAGGTCACGGGCTTCATCCAGCAGATCGCCCAGGCCGCGGCGGCCACTGACATGTGCCTGGCTGGGATAGCGGGCATCCTCCAGTTGGCGGGCCAGCAGTCGCGCCAGGCAGTATTCGAACAGGTCCATCTGCCTGTCGGCATGGATGAGGTCTTCCACCAGCGCCAGCAGCTTTTGCAGTTCCTCTTCCGGACGTCGACGCAAGGCGGGGAAGCTGATCTCCAACAACGGTATGCGCAACTCCGCCGCCAGCCGCGGTTCGATCCCGAACAGGGTACGCACCTGCCCCTCGCTCTCCGCGCCCAGGGTCTGGGCTACACGCAGCAATTGGGTCTCGCGGATGGCGGGATCGGGATCCATGAGCAGGTAGCAGATGAGTTCCGGTGCCCACTCCGGGGAATGGGCGGCACGCTCCAGGGGTTTGGGAATGGCCGCTACCAGTAGCGTGGCAGCCAGGATCTGGCCCACGCCGGGTTGGCCCATCTGTTCGATGAGATGGTCGGGATCGAGGGGCAGGCCCCCGGGTCCGCGCGGGCGTTCTTGCGGAGCGGCGTTCTCCTCCTCGGAAGCCTGGCGTGCCTGGGCATGGCGCTGCATTTGCACGGCGATCGCGGTGAACTCGGAAGGATCGAAGCCGGGCTCGATGGCCTGGATGCGCTTGACCAGGGGCGGATGGGTAGAGAGCAACGCGCTGGCCAGCCCCTTCGCGAACAGCATATGCCCCACTTCCTCGCTATCAGCGACCAGCACCGATCCATTGCTGGCGGCGCCGATCTTTTTCAGGGCGCCGGCAATGCCCTCGGGCTGGCGGGTGAACTGTACCGCCGAGGCGTCGGCCAGGTATTCACGCTGGCGCGATACCGAGGCCTGGATCCAGCGCCCGAAGAACAGCCCGATGTAACCCACCAGCATCAGCGCCAGGCCCAGCACGACGATCCCGCCACCGTTGCGGCTGCTGCGCGAGTGGCGCATGGCGAACAGGACCCGCCGGCCGATGACCGTCAACACCAGGATGCCGAACAGGATGCCGATGAGGCGGATGTTCAGGCGCATGTCACCGTTGAGGATATGCCCGAACTCATGGGCGATCACCCCCTGCAATTCCGCTCGATCCAGGGTTTCCAGGGCGCCACGGGTCACGGCCACGGCGGCATCGGCGTGGGTGTAGCCGGCGGCAAAGGCGTTGATGCCGGCCTCCTCATCCAGCACGTAGACTTCCGGTACTGGCACGCCGGCGGCAATGGCGATCTCCTCCACCACGTTGCGCAGTCGCCGTTTCAGAGGGTCGGTGGTATCGGAATCCACCAGCGTGCCGCCCAGCTCGCGCGCGACCGTACCGCCGCCGCTGCGCAGGCGCAGGGTGCGGTACAGGCTGGCGAAACCGATCAGGCCGCCGGTGAGCAGGGTGGTCCAGACCAGCAAGCCTGCCTGCTGGCTGAGGAGTTCGCGCCAGCCCGGGGTTTCCTCCAGCCCCCCCGCCTGGCTGAACAGGGCCAGGACGATGAGGTTCACCGCTGCGACAATGGCGAGCACGGCCAGGGTGAAGAGGACCAGCAGGCCGCGGGTGCGGCGCTGCGCCCGGTCCTGGTGCTCGAAGAAATTCACGGGCCCGCCTTACTGGAAATCCACCTGCACGGGGGCGCGTTTCTCCGGCGCCTCGATGTCCAGCAACTGGGCCGGCTGGAAGCCGAAATTGTTGGCGATGAGGTTGTTGGGGAACATTTCGCGCTGGTTGTTATAGTCCATGACGGCATCATTGAAGCCCTGGCGCGCGAAGGCCACCCGGTTCTCGGTGCTCACCAGTTCCTCGGAGAGCTGCATCATATTCTGGTTGGCCTTGAGATCCGGGTAGTTCTCCGACAGGGCGAACAGGCGGCCGAGAGCACCGGCCAGGCCTTGTTCGGAACTGGACAGGCGGCGCATGGCCTCGGCGTTGCCGGGGTCGGCAGCGGCTTCCTTCAGGTTGCCCATGGCCTGGTTGCGCGCCTGGATCACGGCTTCCAGGGTATCGCGTTCATGACTCATGTAGCGTTCCGCCACCTTCACCAGGTTCGGAATCAGGTCGTAGCGGCGCGTGAGCTGCACGTCGATCTGGGCAAAGGCGTTCTGGTAACGGTTACGGGCGGTGACCAGCCGGTTGTAGATGACGACGGCGAAAACAAGCACCAGCACGAGGATGCCAAGCAGGACCCATTCCATTTCAATTCCCCCAATAAAGTGACTGCGGATCAGTCTACTCGACCTGGACGGCGAGGGCGAGCGGGTGCCAGGATTTCCCGAACCCGTGGCGGACAGGTATGCTGTGCGCCATGAAGCACGCGTCTGAAATCCTGCTGTGTTGCGACCTGGACCGCACGGTGCTGCCCAACGGTCATGAACCGGAAGACGTCCTGGCACGGCCCCTGTTCGCCCGTGTGGCCACGCGTCCCGAGATCACCCTGGTCTATGTCAGCGGCCGCGACCGGCAGCTGCTGCAACAGGCCATTCGTGAGTACGCCATTCCGGTGCCGGACTTTGCCATCGGTGACGTGGGTACCACCCTGTTTCATATCGAGGCAGGCGAGTGGCGCGAGGAACTCGCCTGGTCCGGTCACATCGCCCGGGACTGGCAGGGCGTACCGGCGCAAACCCTGCACGGCTACCTGCGGGACCTGCCGGAGTTGCGCCTGCAGGAGCCTGAAAAGCAGAATCGCCACAAGCTCAGCTACTACGCCGCCGCCGACCTGGACGCGAAACGGCTCCGTCAGGTCGTGGAGCAACGCCTGGCGCGAGAGGGCATCGCGGCCAGTCTCATCTGGAGCATCGACGAAGTGGACCGGATCGGTCTGCTGGATATCCTGCCGGCGCGCGCCTCCAAGCTCCATGCCATCGAGTTCTTCATGGAGTTACAGGGGTTCAGTGTGGAGAATACGGTATTTGCCGGTGACAGCGGCAACGACCTGCCAGTGCTCGCAAGCGATATCCCATCCGTGCTGGTACGCAATGCCCAGGCCGAGGTGCGGGAAGAAGCGCTGGCGCTGGCCCGGGAGCAGGGTACACTGTCCGCTCTCTACCTGGTGCAGGGTGATTTTCTCGGCCTGAACGGCCACTATACCGCCGGCATCCTCGAGGGCCTGGCCCATTTCCAGCCACAGACACGGGCCTGGATCGAGACGGAACTGCACCGACTGCAGGGGAAAGGCCAGTCAGCTGGCGTTACCTGGCCGATCAAATGAGGTTCCTCCCCATGTCACGTCAGCTGATGTCCTTGTCGTGCCTGCTGTTCGCTCTGTCACTTACGGCCTGCGCATGGCTGCCGCAAAAACCCCAAGCCCCCCGTGTCAGCCTGGTGAACGTGCAGCTCAGTTCCATGGAGTTACTGGAGCAACGTTATGGCCTCACGTTGCGGATACAGAATCCCAATGATTTCGCCCTGAACATCCAGGGCCTGGATTTCGAGGTGGAACTGAACCGCATGCCATTCGCTTCCGGGGTTGCAGCTCAGCGCGTA
>JAIVHA010000127.1 GCA_020201295.1 Lysobacteraceae bacterium
CGCAAGGATACCCCAAGGCGGGGGGAAAACCCATTTCGGGCCGTCAGGCGTTTTGAACCGCCAAGGCGCCAAGAACGCCAAGAAAAGCGAAAGAATGGCAAAGAGAAAAAGTGGTATTTGATGTTCTTGGCGTTCTTGGCGCCTTGGCGGTTCGAAAATCAATCAGACTGCTCGTGATCCGCCGCGGCGATGTCCCGCTGCCAGGCGCGCGCATTGCGCAGGATGGCGTCCTCGTCCAGGGTAGTGAGCACCCGCTCGCGCAACAGGTGTCGGCCGGCCACCCAGACATCGCTGACCTGGTGGCGACTGGCGGCGTAGATCAGTTGTGAGACCGGGTCGTAGAGGGGCTGGGTTTCCAGCTCATCCAGACGCACGGCGGTGACATCGGCCCACTTGCCTGCCTCCAGGGAGCCGATCTCGGCGCTCCGGCCGAGGGCCATGGCACCGTGCAAGGTGGCCATGCGCAATACCCGGTGGGCGGGCAGGGCGCTGGCATCACCGGCCACCGCCTTGGCGAGCAGGGCGGCAGTACGCATCTCGCCAAGCATATCGAGGTCGTTGTTGCTGGCGGCACCATCGGTGCCCAGGGCGACGATGACGCCGGCCTCGTCCAGCCGCTGCACCGGGCAGAAACCGCTGGCCAGCTTGAGGTTCGATTCCGGGCAATGCACCACCCGCGCGCCGGCGTCCGCCAGCGCCTGGATCTCGTCATTCTCCAGCTGGGTCATATGCACCGCCAGCAGGGAAGGAGACAGCAGGTCCAGCGCCTGCAGTCGTGCCAACGGTCGTTGACCCGTAGCAGTGACAGCCTCCTGCACTTCGTAGGCGGTTTCATGCACGTGCATGTGCACCGGAATGTCCAGTTCGTCAGCGAGTACACGGACGCGCTGCAGGGGGGCGTCGGACACCGTGTAGGGCGCATGAGGCGCGAAGGCGGTGCCGATCAGTGGATCGTTGCGGTACTCGTCATGCAGGGCCAGGCCCTTGGCCAGGTATTCCTCTGCGTTGTCCGCCCAGGCGGTGGGGAAGTCGATGAGGATCAGGCCCACCGTGGCGCGCATGCCGCAGGCGGCACTGACCCGGGCGCTGACATCGGGAAAGAAATACATATCGTTGAAGCAGGTGGTGCCGCCGCGCAGCATCTCGGCGATGGCCAGCTGGGTGCCGTCGTGAACGAACTCTTCGTTGACCCAGCGCGCCTCCGCCGGCCAGATGTGGTGTTGCAGCCAGTCCATGAGATGCAGGTCGTCGGCCAGGCCGCGCAGCAGGGACATGGCGGCATGGGTGTGGGCATTGACCAGTCCCGGGATCAACAGGTGTTCCGGCAGGTGGCTGACCGCCCTGGCCCGGTAGCGCTGTTCGGCTTCCGTCGTGGGCAGCAGTTCCAGGATACGACCTTCGTGGATGGCCAGGCTGTGATGGTGGAGCACCAGGCCGTCCGGTTCCACCGGCACGATCCAGCGGGCGTGCAGCAGGCTGTCGATTTCGCGCATGGGTTTCAGGTTTTTGGATTGACGAGCGTGAGTATACCTGCCCTTTCAGGGGAAAACCCCGAGTGCGGTGGCAATACAACATAATGTAGGAGCGGGCTCTGCCCGCGAACCGGGTGGTGCTGGTCTCGCTGCCCTTGATGATGACTTCCACGCGGCGGTTCTGGGTGCGGCCTGCATCGGTGTCATTGCTGGCGGCGGGTTGGGTTTCCCCCATGCCCTTCGCGGTAACCTTGTCGGACGCAATGCCCTTGCCAACCAGGTAGGACCGAACCGTTTCCGCACGACGCTGGGACAGGCCCATGTTGTACTCGGCGGGGCCGGTGCTGTCTGTGTGACCGACTACGGTGACGTTTTCGATGTCGTCCATGCGCTTGAGATCATCGGCCAACCCATCCAGGGCTACCCGCCCCGAATCGCTCAGGCCGTCCTTGTCGAAGCCGAACAGTGCGGTCGCGTCCAGACTCACGGACTTTTCCACCTTCTGCGGGGCAGGTCTCGGAGCGGGGGCTGGTGTCGCCGGCGGTGGAGCCTCGGCCTGTGCCGGGAACAGGTCCGGATCACATTCCTTGATGGCCAGTTCCTTGGTCCAGGCCGAGGTGCGCCAGCAGTCACCGAAGTTGTTGCGTACCACGTAGCCTTGGGAATCGACGGCATAGGCCTCATTGCCTTCGATCTGTTCGTGTTTGTCTGCCATGGCCGTGAGGCTCGTGGCCAGCAGGCTGCCCAACAGGGCGGTATGCAGGATGTGTTTCATGAAAAACTCCTCGTCAGTTTTTGGTTTTTGAATTCGTTGGGTGCCGTAATAGGGTCTGGTAAGCAGCATCGCCGGCAATAGTATAGAACATCCGCGTTAAAATAACCGATATGTTTGCACGGCTCTCCCGGCCCCGAACCTCCAGGGTTGCGGGATTTGCTTTCCGGCCCCGGTATGCAAGAATCCGGTTCTTCGGCCATGGTTGCGAATCGTCGGTTTTCCGTCGCACCTCCATGGTGCCCACAACCAGTCGGATAACTCCCATGCAATATGATTCCATCCGCGCCATGGAGTGGACCGGCAG
>JAIVHA010000175.1 GCA_020201295.1 Lysobacteraceae bacterium
AGTAAGAGTAAGGAGCATACCCATGTCCATGCATGACCTGCATGGCGCGGGACTCGGTCTGAGGCGGGAACTGCTTCCCGCCCTCGGGTCCGGGGTTCCGGACGCCATCGACTTTCTCGAACTCGCCCCGGAAAACTGGATGGAACTGGGCGGCGCCTGGCGCAGGGACCTGCGCCGGCTGGCCGCGCAGCGCCCGCTCGTGGCCCACGGCCTGTCCCTGTCCCTGGGCGGCCCGGCTCCCCTGGACGAGGACTTCCTGAAGCGCGTGAAGCGTTTCCTGGACGAATACGATATCGCGCTCTATACCGAACACCTTTCCTGGTGCAGCGACGCGGGGCACCTCTACGACCTGCTGCCCATCCCCTTCACCGAGGAAGCGGTCGGGCATGTCGCGGCCCGCATCCGTCGCACCCAGGACATCCTGGAACGGCGCATCGCCGTGGAGAACGCTTCCTACTATGTGGCGGCCCCCATGGCGGAAATGAGCGAAAGCCGGTTCATCTGCCGGGTCCTGGAAGAAGCCGGCTGCGACCTGCACCTGGACGTGAACAATGTCTATGTGAACAGCGTCAATTTCGATTTCGATCCCTGGCGCTTCATCGAGAACCTGCCGACGGAACGGGTGGCCTACCTGCACGTGGCCGGCCATTACCGCGAGGCCGATGACCTGGTCATCGACACCCACAGCGCCGAGGTCATCGACCCGGTCTGGGAACTGCTGGCGCGCACCTATGCCCGCCTGGGCACGTCCCCGACCCTGCTGGAGCGGGACTTCAACATCCCGCCGCTGAGCGAGTTGCTGGACGAAATCGCCAAAATCCATGAACTGCAGGCACCCCACCGGAAACAGCACCATGAACGTGTCGCCTGACAAACACAGCCTGCGTGACTACCAGGCCCGTTTCGCCGCGCGCATCCGCGATCCCCGCGGACAGGCGCGCCCCAAGGGGGTACCGGTCCGGCGCATGCGGGTCTACGAGGAATTGTTGTTCAACAACCTGGAAGGCTTCCTGCTCGCCTGCTACCCGGTCACGCGCAAGCTGCTGGGCGCACGCGCCTGGCGCCGGCTGGCGAAACGTTTCTTCGCCGAGCACCGCTGCGACTCGCCTTTGTTCCGGGACATCCCCCGCGCCTTCCTGGCCTGGATGCAGGCCAACGCGTCGCAAGCGGTTCCGGACCGTCCCTACCTGTACGAGCTGATGCACTATGAATGGCTGGAACTGGCCGTGGCCATCGATCCCGTCGAGGACGTGGCGGATGGGGTCGAGCGGGACGGCGACCTGCTGGAAGACATCCCCGTGCTGAATCCGACCACGCGCCTGGCGAGTTATCGTTATCCGGTACACGAGATACGGCCCCGTTTCAGGCCCACGCCCGCGGCCGGGCATGACCATCACTACCTGGTCTACCGGGATCGCGAACACCAGGTGCGCTTCACCACCATCAATGCCTTGACCCTGCAGCTGCTGCTGTCGCTGCGCAACGGCAACCGCACCGGGCTGGAAACGCTGCTGCACATGGCCGGGGGACTGGCGCCGGATCAAATCAATCATGTCCTGGCCATGGGCCAGGACATGCTGCTGAACCTGCGCAAGTCCGGCGCCGTAACGGGCGTGCGGAATACCGGCTCAACCCGTCATTGCGAGCGAAGCGCGGCAATCCCGTAATCCGGAGGCAAGCGGATGGAGATTGCCGCGCTTCGCTCGCAATGACGGATTGATTCACGAAGCCAGACACAGAAAACCATACCGACGACCACGGAGAACCCACCATGCCACTGTTGATGCGCCTGCAGGACCTGCTCGATTCCACCCGCAAGCTGGACTTTCTCGGCCCCTTGCTGCTGCGACTGTTTCTCGCGCCGATCTTCATCTTCGCCGGCCTGAACAAGCTCGGCAATGTCGAGGCTGTTGCCTGGTGGTTCGACTCGATCGGCATGCCCGCCCCAACCCTCATGGTCTACCTGGCGGGGCTGACCGAACTGGTCGGCGGCATCGGTTTGCTGCTCGGGCTCGGCGTGCGCTGGTTCAGTGTTCCGCTGATGGTCACCATGATCGTGGCCGCCACCACCGTCCACTGGGACAACGGCTGGCATGTACTGCCCGAGACCGAGCTGACCGTACCCTGGGAATGGCGCCAGGATCTCATCGAGGGCGCCGTCGAACGCCGGGACGCGGCCAGAAGCCTGCTACAAGAGCACGGCAACTACGACTGGCTGACACAGGCAGGCCCCATTACCGTGCTGAAGAACGGCATCGAGTTCGCGGCGACCTACTTCATCATGCTGCTGACCCTGTTCTTCATCGGCGCCGGGCGCTACCTGAGCCTGGATTACTGGATCAGAAAGCGACTTGAAGCATAACGACACCAGAACGGACACGACCCGACAGGCCATGCATCACTGGATACTCCCGGCAATGGGCGCAATCCTGCTCGCGGCCATCGGGATCCACCTGTTGTGGATCCCGATCCCCTGGCTATTGGCCACGATGTTGTTGCTCACCCTGGTAGCCCTGCATGATTTCCGGCAAACCCGGCATACCCTCCTCAGGAACTTCCCGCTCGCCGGGCGGGGACGCTGGCTCATGGAAGGCCTGCGACCCTACATACGCCAGTATTTCATCGAATCGGACACCGATGGCGCCCCGATCAACCGCATGTTCCGCAACATCGTCTACCAGCGCGCCAAGGGGGAAATGGAGAGCGTCCCGTTCGGCACCCGGGTGGACACCTATCGCGCGGGCTATGAATGGCTTGGCCATTCGCTGGCCGCCATCGACGCTCACGAGGTCTCGGAACTGCATATCAACGTCGGCGGCCGTGACTGCCGGCAACCCTACCAGGCGTCCGTATTCGATATCTCGGCCATGAGTTTCGGCGCCCTGAGCCGGAACGCCATCCTGGCCCTGAATCGGGGTGCTCGCATGGGTGGCTTTTATCACAACACCGGGGAAGGCGGGATCAGCCGCTACCACCTCGAGCACGGCGGCGACCTGGTCTGGCAGATCGGTACCGCGTATTTCGGGTGCCGCGATGCACAAGGCAGGTTTTCCGCCGCGGCCTTCCGGGAGAAGGCCCATCTCGAATCCGTGCGCATGATCGAGCTGAAACTGTCTCAGGGCGCCAAGCCCGGGCACGGCGGCATTCTGCCGGCGGAAAAGAACACGCCCGAGATCGCCGCCATACGCGGCCTGAAGCCCGGCATCCAGGTGAACTCGCCTGCCGCGCATAGCGCCTTCGACTCTCCCATTGGCCTGATGGAGTTCATTGCACAACTGCGTGAACTCTCCGCTGGCAAACCCGTCGGCTTCAAGCTCGCCATCGGCCGTGAGAGCGAGTTCGTGGCCATCTGCAAGGCCATGATAAAAACCGGGATACAACCGGATTTCATCACCGTGGACGGTGGCGAGGGCGGCACCGGGGCCGCGCCCCTGGAATACACCAACTCCGTTGGCATGCCGCTACGCGAGGCCGTGGCCTTCGTCGATGATTGCCTGCGCGGTTTCGACCTGCGTCGCGACATCCGCATCATCGCCGCCGGCAAGATCCTCACCGGTTTCCACCTGGTCAAGAACCTGGCCCTGGGCGCGGACATCTGCAACAGCGCCCGCGGCATGATGCTGGCACTGGGCTGCGTGCATTCCCTCACCTGCAACAGCAACCGCTGTCCCTCCGGGGTTGCGACCCAGGACCCGCGTCTGTACCGTGGACTGGTGGTCACGGACAAGGCGCAACGCGTGGAGCGGTTTCACGCCAAGACCCTGCATGCGGTCGCCGATCTCATTTCCTCCGCCGGCCTGCATCACACCTCGGAACTCAATCGCAGCCATATATACCGGCGCATCAGCCAGGCGGAAATACGCCGTTATGACCAATTATTTCCATATGTGGAAACCGGGTCACTGCTCAATAATCGCGCGCCTGCCGCTTTGGCGCATCATCTGCAGGAAGCGGACCCGGAACGCTTCATACCACTTCATCGCCATCCTCATGCGAGTCATGACGGGCGGCCATGGGCTTGAACAGACCTGACCCAATCATTGCAATGTTGCACCTGTAGGAGCGGGCTTTGCCCGCGAACATTCGCGGCCAAAACCGCTCCTACACGTCCAGTTCCCGGAGGGGACGCACGGGATGTTCCCGTGATTCGAGGAGGAATGTTTTTTCAATGAAGGCAGCCGAACTGTTCGTCAAGGCCCTGGAGTCGGAAGGCGTCCAGTACATCTTCGGCATCCCCGGCGAGGAGAACCTGGACCTGCTCGAGGCGCTGCGGACATCCGCCATCCGCCTGATCCTCACCCGCCATGAACAGGCCGCGGGCTTCATGGCGGCCACCCATGGGCGGCTCACCGGCAGGACCGGTGTATGCCTGGCCACCCTCGGTCCCGGCGCCACCAACCTGGTCACCGCCGCAGCCTATGCCCAGCTTGGC
Source organism: Lysobacteraceae bacterium (assembly GCA_020201295.1). Lineage (GTDB taxonomy): Bacteria > Pseudomonadota > Gammaproteobacteria > DSM-19610 > DSM-19610 > JAIVHA01. Next base: position 4,433 of record JAIVHA010000175.1, read on the forward strand.
GCCATGCCCATGCTGATGATCACCGGCCAGAAGCCCATCAAGGCCAGCAAGCAGGGGGAATTCCAGATCCTGGATGTGGTGGACATGATGCAGCCGCTCACCAAGTACACGCGCCAGATCAGCAGTGCGGAGAACATCCCCTCCCGGGTCCGCGAGGCCTTCCGGCGTGCCGAGGACGAACGCCCCGGCGCCGTGCACCTGGAACTGCCGGAAGACATCGCGCGCGACCCGGCCAGTTCACCAGTCATCGCCCGCAGTCATTTCGAACGCCCCCACGCCAGCGAACCCTCCATCGCTGCGGCCGTGGAGATGATCGAGTCCGCCCGCCACCCCCTGCTGCTGATCGGGGCCGGCGCCAACCGTTTCCACACCTGCCATGCCCTGACGACATTCGTGGAAAAAACCGGCATTCCCTTCTTCAGCACCCAGATGGGAAAAGGCGTGGTGGATGAGCGCCATGCCCTGTTCCTGGGCAACGCCGCCCTGTCAGGGGATGATTTCCTGCACCGCGCCGTGGAGGCGGCGGACCTGATCATCAATGTCGGTCATGACGTGGTGGAGAAGCCTCCCTTCATCATGGGCCGGCACGATCAGGCGACGGACATCGAGGGCGCTGCACAGGCCGGCACGGCACGGGTGATCCATGTCAACTACATTACCGCCAGCGTCGATGCGGTCTACTATCCCCAGCAGGGCGTCATCGGCGATATCGCCGACAGCGTGGAACGGCTGACGCAAGCCATCCGTCCGCAGTCGCACTGGGACTTTTCACGCTTCATGGCGGTGAAACGACATCTCGACGCACATCTGCTGGAAGGGACCGGGGACGACCGCTTTCCGGTCTACCCGCAACGACTGGTGGCGGATGTACGCAAGGTCATGCCCGACGATGGCATCATCGCCCTGGACAACGGCATCTACAAGATCTGGTTCGCCCGCAACTACCGGGCCTACCGGCCCAATACGGTGCTGCTGGACAATGCCCTGGCCTCCATGGGGGCCGGGCTGCCTTCGGCCATGGCGGCCAAGATCCTCCACCCGCAACAGCGCGTCATGGCCATCTGCGGTGATGGCGGTTTCATGATGAATTCCCAGGAACTGGAGACGGCGGTGCGGCTCGGACTGGACCTGGTGGTCCTGGTCCTGCGTGACAACGCCTATGGCATGATCAAGTGGAAGCAGGCCAGCATGGGCTTTGCCGACTATGGCCTCGACTATGGCAACCCCGACTTCGTTCAGTATGCTCACAGCTATGGCGCCCACGGTCATCGTCCGGAAAGCGCCGCCGCGCTGGCGCCGCTGCTCGAGTCCTGTTTCAACAGCCCCGGCGTGCACCTGATCGAGGTGGCGGTGGACTACAGCGACAATGACCGTGTTCTCAACCAGGAAATCAAGCAACGCAGCCGGGAGATCTAGGCGCCTGTCGGACTTGGGCGCCTGTAGGAGCGGCCTCAGGCCGCGAACCGTAGTGGCACAGGGCTTCGCGGGCAAAGCCCGCTCCTACGGGTGAAATTTTGCAGTGATCGAGTGATGGAGAGAACACATGGAAACCCTATACCAATCACGCATCGCCGGTGATGCCGGCCCAGTGGATCGCACGGCGGTGGCCGCGCCTTTCGATGGCGGCACCATTGCCGAGATCGAGACCGTCGGCAGCGCGGGCGTGGAGCGGGCCCTGGCCGTGGCCCACGGGCTGTTTCGCGATCGCCGTGGCTGGCTGCCCCTGCCCCGGCGTATCGAAATCCTGGAGAAGACCGCGGCCCTCATGACGGAACGTGCCGAGGACCTCGCCCTGGAGGCGGCGCGCGAGGGCGGCAAGCCGCTGGTGGATTCCCGCGTCGAGGCTGCCCGCGCCATCGACAGCCTCCGCATCTGCATCGATTGCCTGCGTACCGACGCTGGCGACGTCGTCCCCATGGACATCAACGCCGCCTCCTCCGGCAAGCAGGCCTTCACGTTTCATGAACCCATCGGGGTGGTGGTCGCCATCAGCGCCTTCAACCATCCCCTGAATCTCATTACCCACCAGGTCGGTCCGGCCATCGCCGCCGGCTGTCCGGTCATCGT
>JAIVHA010000176.1 GCA_020201295.1 Lysobacteraceae bacterium
GCTCTGGGGATTCCACGGCAAATTCGATCAGCGGACGGCCGCTCATCTCATTGGGCTTGGGCAGGTCCATGGCGTACAGCATGGTGGGCACCACATCACACAGTGAACCGCCGTTCTCGTGCATGAGCGCCGGCCGGCCCACGTAGATGAGTGGTACCGGACAAACGGAGTGGGCGGTGTGGGGCTGGCCCGTCTCCTCGTTGCGCATCTGCTCGGCGTTGCCATGATCGGCGGTGATGAGCATCTCGCCGCCGGCCTTTTGCAGGGCCGCATCGATGCGGCCGAGGCACAGGTCCAGGGCCTCGATGGCCTTGACCGCGGCATCGAAGTGGCCCGTGTGTCCCACCATGTCGGGGTTGGCGTAGTTGCAGATGATCACGTCGTAGTGCTGTGCCTCGATGGCCGCCACCAGCTTGTCGGTCAGTTCGAAGGCGCTCATCTCGGGCTGCAGGTCGTAGGTGGCCACCATGGGCGAGGGCACCAGCACCCGGTCCTCGCCGGCAAAGGGTTCTTCCACGCCACCATTGAAGAAGAAGGTGACGTGGGCATATTTTTCCGTCTCGGCGATGCGTAGCTGGCGCAGGCCAAGGCTGGCGGCGTATTCACCGAAGACATTGGTGAGACGTTCCGCAGGGAAGGCCACCGGGATGTCGAATTCGGAATTGTACTCGGTGAGACTGACGAAGCTGGCGATCGCCGGGATGTACTCGCGCGCGAAGCCGTCGAAATCCGGCTCGATGAAGGGGCGGGTGATCTGCCGGGCACGGTCGGAGCGGTAGTTCATGAACACCACCACGTCGCCATCCTCGATGCGCACCGGCAGCTCGCCGGCGGGCACGATGGCGGTGGCCTTGACGAATTCATCCCCCTCGTCGCGGCCGTAGGACTGCTCGAGACCCTTGAGCGCGGTCTCCGCCTGGAATTCCGCCTTGCCCTGGGTGATCAGGTCATAGGCCGCCTGGATACGGGGCCAGCGGTGGTCGCGGTCCATGGCGTAGTAGCGACCAATGATGGAGGCAATGCGGCCGCTGCCCAGTTCCTGGAACTTGTCCTCCATGAGCCGCAGGGAGGCGGCGGCACTGCGTGGCGGGGTGTCGCGACCGTCGAGAAAGGCGTGCATATAGACCTGTTTCGCGCCACGCCGGGCCGCCAGTTCCGCCATGGCGTGGATATGCTCCTCGTGGCTGTGCACGCCGCCAGGCGACAGCAGGCCGAGGATGTGCACGGCCCGGCCGGTGTTCACCGCCAGGTCCACGGCATCGGTGAGGGTGGCATTGTTGAAGAAGGAGCCGGTCTTGACGGAGCGGCTGACGCGGGTGAACTCCTGGTAGACCACGCGCCCGGAACCCAGGTTGAGGTGCCCCACCTCCGAGTTGCCCATCTGGTCGCCGGGCAGGCCGACGGCGGCACCCGAGGTGCGGATCAGGGTGTGGGGATACTGCGCCCAGAGGCGGTCCCAGTTGGGCTTGCGGGCCGCGGCAATGGCGTTGAAGGTGGGATCTTCACGGTAGCCCCATCCATCCAGAATAAGCAGGACCATGGGCTTGGGGGTTACGGACATGGGTCTCTCGGGGTTGCCAGGTTCAAAGAAAGGGTTTAGAACAAGTCTAACGTCTATGGTTTCATTTCACCAGCCAACCGGGGTGCCGGCGGGGGCGGAAAAGAAACGCCTTTTCAACGGGTGTATTATTGTATAATGTTTTGGTTATAAAAGGCAGTCTGGCAGTACCATCCAATATTAGTCCGTTTTGTAGTAACCATTCCAATGAAACACTGTTTGCGGAGCTACTGAATATGATCGAGACCAGCGACGAGCTGATCACCCAGGACGACGACATCGAACGGGCCTCCCGCTCCCTCAAGGCCATGTCCCATCCCCTGCGCCTGAAGATCCTGTGCACCCTGGGAGACCACGAAGTGAGCGTGCAGGACATTGTCGAGCACGTGGGGACCTCCCAGAGCAACATCTCCCAGCACCTGGCCATCCTGCGTGACAAGGGCATCCTGGCTTCGCGCAAGGACGCCAACCGGGTCTATTACCGGGTGGGCGACGCCCGCACCCTGCAACTGATCAGCATGATGCGCGAGGTATTCTGCTCGGTGGGCCGCTGAGGGCGCCAAGTACTTTTTCAATTTTTGATGATGCCGGATACCCGTTCACACCGCATGCGGACACCTGACAACCTTGATCGCCACGGAACCACACGGAATGACACGGAAAATAGTTACGTCGTAATGGAAACCACCCGTAGGAGCGGCCTCTGGCCGCGAACCCTGTGCGGTACGCCGGGCATTCGCGGCCAGAGGCCGCTCCTACGGGTGGTTTCCATTGGCAGCAATGCAATCTTTCCGTGTTTTTCCGTGTGCTTCCGTGGCCATAACAATACGTCAATTTCATCATGAGTCAGCTTTTCGAGTTTTTCGGCAACCACCCCATCCTGACCCTGGCCCTGGTGACCATCCTGGTCATGCTGGTGGGCTCCGAGATCCAGCGCCGCTTGCGCAGCATCCAGGATGTCGGCCCCATGGAGGCCATCCGTCTGCTGAACCAGCAGAACGCCCTGTTCGTCGACACCCGCACCGAGGGCGAATACAAGGAAGGCCACATTCTCGATGCCCTGCATATCCCCCTCGGAGATCTCGAGCGGCGCGCCGATGAACTGAACAAATACAAGGCACGGCCCCTGATCGCCTATTGCCGTTCCGGCCACCGATCCGCCAGCGCCGGTGGCAAGCTGAAGAAACTCGGCTTTGAAACCGTGTACAACCTGGGCGGCGGCATCATGGCCTGGCAGAGCGCCAACCTGCCCGTCACCAGGAAGTAGCGGCCATGGCCAAGGTCGAGATCTATTGCAGCAATTTCTGCATCTACTGCACCATGGCGTTACAATTGCTGGACCGCAAGGGTGTGGCCTACCACAAGATCCAGGTGGACCGGGATGATGGCCTGCGCACGGAAATGGAGCAGCGCAGCCAACGCAGCACGGTGCCGCAGATCTTCATCGACGACCGTCACATCGGCGGCTGCGATGACCTCATGGCACTGGACCGCGCCGGCCAGCTCGAGCCACTGCTGCACACTTGAACTTGCAATCCATCCGGCCAGGACAGCGGCCCGGAACCATAACATAACGGGGGAATTTCCATGACCGACGAGAACACTCAGGCCGCCCAGGACAAGCCGGCCCAGCAATTCGCCATCCAGAAGCTGTACATGAAAGACATGTCCTTCGAGACGCCGAATTCGCCCTCCATCTTCACCTCGGAGTGGAAACCGGATATCAACCTGCAGCTCAACAGCAACGCCAGCCCGGTGGCCGAAGGGGTATACGAGGTAGTGCTGTCGGTCACCGTAACCGCCAAGCTGAGCGACAAGACCGCCTACCTGGCGGAGGTGCAGCAGGCCGGAATCTTTACCGTGAACGGTTTCGACGAAGGCCAGCAGGGTCCCATGCTGGGCGCCTTCTGCCCCAATGTGCTCTATCCCTTCGCCCGCGAGGCAGTGGCGGACCTGATCGGCAAGGGCGGCTTTCCGCCGGTCTACCTGGCCCCGGTCAACTTCGATGCCCTGTACGCCCAGAAGCAGCAGGAAATCCAGGCGCAGGTGATGACCGGCGACCCGGGTGGCGCCGCCCACTAGGAGCCTGTCGGACTTGAGCGATCGTAGCGAGCAAGGTGGGAGAGTGAGGCCATTTTCTCGATCGTTTGAGGAGAATAGCCGTGCTATTTGACGAAAAGGATCGAAAAAATGGACCGCTCTCCCACCGGCGCAGTAGATCAGTCTCAAGTCCGACAGGCTCCTAGGGCGCCGTCCCTGCCGTCATGAGCGGGAGCAGCGCAGCCTGCGCGGTACTGGGCGCCGGCTCCTGGGGTACGGCGCTGGCCATCCTGCTGGCCCGCCAGGGGCATCCGGTGCACCTCTGGGGCCACATGCAGGCGGATATCGACCATCTGGTGCGCGACCGCGCCAACGAACGCTACCTGCCGGGCATCCCCTTTCCCGCATCCCTGCAATGCAGCGCCGACCTGGGCGCCGCCCTGGAGGGCGCGACGCTCATCCTGGTGGCCGTGCCAAGCCACGCCTTCGCCACGGTACTGACGGCCCTCCAGCCACGGCTGCGCCCGGGCCAGCGCATCGCCTGGGCGACCAAGGGCCTGGAGACCGGCACCGGCCGCTTCCTGCACCAGGTGTTCACGGACATCCTGGGCGGCACCATGGCCCCGGCCCTGATCTCCGGTCCCACCTTCGCGCGCGAGGTGGCCCTGGGCCTGCCCACCGCCGTCACCGTCGCCAGCCCCGACGAGGCCTTTGCAGACCAGCTGGCCCAGAACCTCAGTGGTCCGGATTTTCGCGCCTACACCAGCGGCGATGTGCAGGGCGTGGAGCTGGGTGGCGCGGTGAAGAACGTCATGGCCATCGCCGCCGGCATCTCCGATGGCCTGGGCTTCGGCGCCAACAGCCGCGCCGCCCTCATCACCCGCGGGCTGCACGAGATCATGCGGCTGGGCGAGACCCTGGGCGGCCAGCGGGAAACCTTCATGGGCCTGGCCGGGGTGGGTGACCTGGTGCTCACCTGCACCGATGACCAGTCGCGCAACCGCCGCCTCGGCCTGGCCCTGGGCCGGGGCGAGCATCGCGACCAGGCCATCGCGGCCATCGGCCAGGCGGTGGAAGGAGTACACACAGCACGGGAAGTGGTGACCCTGTCGCGCCGCCATGGCGTTGAGATGCCCATCAGCGAACAGGTGTGCCGGGTTTTGTTCGAGGATCATGATCCCCGCCAGGCAGTCCATGAACTGCTGGGGCGCACACTCAAGGCAGAGATGTAGGAGCGGCCTTTGGCCGCGAATCGGTTCACGGCCAAAGGCCGCTCCTACCGGGTGGCAGGTCTTCGTTGACGGGGACCTGCAATCACACTGCCCCGGCGAAATCCGTCTGCCGCCAGGCCTCGAACAGGAACACGGCCACGGCATTGGACAGGTTCAGGCTGCGCGATCCCGGCACCATGGGCAGGCGCAGGACCTGATCGGCACCGCATTGCGCCAGGACGTCTTCCGGCAGGCCGCGTGACTCGGGTCCGAACAACAGGGCATCGCCGGACCGGTAGACCACCTCCGTATGGCGCCGCCGGCCCTTGGTGGAACAGGCCCACAGGCGCGCCGGCCGGATGGTCGCGCGAAACTCCGCCAGGTCCTCATGGACCCGGACCTCGGCCCATTCCCGATAGTCGAGGCCGGCACGGCGCAGCTTGCTGTCCTCCAGGTCGAAGCCCAGCGGCCGGATCAGGTGCAGATGGCTGCCGGTATTGGCGCAGAGGCGTATGATATTGCCGGTGTTGGGCGGGATCTCCGGCTGATACAGGACGATGTGAAACATGATGGCTGGACCGCTCAGGCAGGTGGGGCCGCCATTATCCTGAACCCCGCGTTCACCGCAAAGGCGCAAAGCATCCATCAAGACCGAGATGATGTGTTGTACAGACCTACCAAAGAACCTCTGATTTACTCACTAAACCGTCATTGCGAGCGAAGCGTGGCAATCTCGTAGGGTAGAATCAATCGGTTGGAGATTGCCGCGTCGCTCTGCTCCTCGCAATGACGAATTAACCAGAGATTCCATGACAGACGTGAAGACGAACACCCGACATGAGCAACATGGCAAGCACTGACCAGAACCACAAACTGCGCATCGACTTCTGCGGCATGACGTTCAACAGCCCCCTGGTACTACTGTCGGGCTGCGTCGGTTTCGGCGAGGAATACACCCGTGTGGCCGGCTTTTCCAACCGCGACGTGGGCGCCGTGTGTCTCAAGGGCACCACCGGCAACGCGCGCCTCGGCAACCCCGCCCACCGGGTGTACGAGACCCCCATGGGCATGCTCAACGCCATCGGCCTGCAGAACCCGGGCGTGGACCGGGTGGTGGACGGCATCCTGCCGACCCTGGATTTCGACGAGACGCGCTTCATCGCCAATGTCTCCGGCTCCACCCTCGAGGAATACATCGCCGTCACGCGCCGCTTCGACGATTCGCCCATCGACGCCATCGAGATCAACATCTCCTGCCCCAACGTGAAGGAAGGCGGGGTGGCCTTCGGCAACGACCCGGACATGTCGGCGCGGGTGGTGGCGGCCTGCCGCGCCGTGACCCGCAAACCCCTCATCACCAAGCTGTCCCCCAACCAGACCGACATCGCCGAGAACGCGCGGCGCTGCATCGAGGCCGGCACCGACGGCTTCGCGGTGATCAACACCCTGATGGGCATGGCGGTGGACATCGAGACGCGCACCCCGGTGATCGGCAACAACCAGGGCGGCCTGTCCGGTCCCGCCATCAAGCCCGTCGCCCTGCTCAAGGTCCACCAGGTGCACCAGGTGTGCAAGGCCCACGGCATCCCCATCATCGGCCAGGGCGGCGTCACCACGGCGGAGGATGCCCTGGAATTCCTCATCGCCGGCGCCAGCGCCGTGGGCGTCGGCACCGCCC
>JAIVHA010000029.1:0-8805 GCA_020201295.1 Lysobacteraceae bacterium
TTTCATGGTAGGAGATTGCCGCGCTTCGCTCGCAATGACGTTAAGTCAGTGCCATTCATCTATCAAGCGGCTTCCAGGGCTTTGTAAAAAATGGTGACGAAGCAACGAGCCGGTACACCGGGTGTGTGCACATATCGTATTGATGTGCATGTATTAATGTCGGGGTTGTCAGTAATCGCGCCGATGTCGGACTTGTTTACAGATTAAGCGTTCCCGGGCACGGATTCAGCGGGAAGTCCGGTCCTCCGGCGCCAGCTGTTCCGCCCGCACCCGCGGCTCGAAGAAGCTGTCGGCATCGTCCTGGTCCACGCGCTGGCCATGCGCATCCACCATGGGCATTTCCGAATCGCTCCAGCCGCGCATGCCGGTCTTGAGGGAGATGGGATTGCGGTAACCCATCTGTTTCATGACCGCGGCCGCCAGGGCACTGCGGTTGCCGGAGCGGCAGATGACGATCACGTCCCGGTCGCGCGCGTCCACCAGGCGCGGTACGGTTTCCTCGAAGCCGTATTCGCAGGCGGTCTCGAGGATGCCGCGCGGCACGTTGAGGGCGCCCGCGATGTGCATGGCGTCGAACTCGTAGGGTTCGCGCACGTCGAGCAGCAGCAGCTCGGGTTCCTCGCCGAGTCGATCCTCCAGGTCCCAGGGGAAGAGTTCCTCGATCTGTTCCAGGCTGGCGGCGACCAGGTCGCGAAAGCGTTGCATGGGTTTCCCCTGTTTATCGCTGAATAGGGTTTTTGTTCACCCGATCATTGCATGGTTCGCCTGTAGGAGCGGCCTCTGGCCGCGAACTGGCCTGCAATCCCGGTTCGCGGCCAGAGACCGCTCCTACAGGTGGCAAAGCCGGAGAGCACTCGTTCGGGTTCATTCCGCCGCGCGCGAAACGGGTTCCTTGGCGTTGTCGCGCAGCCCCTGTTCCACGGCGATCACCGCCGCCTCGACGCGGGAATGTACGCCGAGCTTGCGCAGGATGGCCTTCACGTGCAGCTTGACGGTGCCGTCGGAGATGCCGAGGTTGCGGCCGATGACCTTGTTGCTCTGGCCCTCGGCCAGCAGGCAGAGGATCTCGTGCTCGCGCGGCGTCAGGTCGGCGAAGGGGCTTTCCTTGAGGGGTTCCAGTCCGTCGCCCTGGACCACCCGGGCCAGCACCGGTGCCAGGTCGGGCGCAACCACGGTCTTGCCCTTGACGATGTCGCGCAGGGCCAGCACCAGCTCGTCGGGCTCCATGTCCTTGAGCAAATAGCCCTGGGCGCCACTGCGCAGCGATTCCACCAGGTCGCGTTCCTCGGTGCTGGTGGTGAGCATGACGATGGGTTTGTCGAAGCCGCGGTTGCGCAGTTCGCGCAGCATCTCGATGCCGTTCAGTTCCGGCATGCGCATGTCCAGCAGCACCACGTCGGGCTTGAGTTCGTCGGCCAGGCGCAGGCCTTCGCGCCCGTCGCCGACGGCGGCGACGATCTCGATGCCGCGATGGGCCAGCAGTCCCTGGAGTCCCACCCGGAACAGGGTGTGGTCGTCGACCAGCAGGATGCGCAGGCTCATGGCAGGGCTCTCGGGGTGATGGGCTGTTCGGCTGTCCTGGATGGATGACTGAAGCGCAGCAGGATGCGGGTGCCCTCGCCGGGCTCGCTTTCGATGCGCAGCTTGCCGCCGATGCGGCTGGCGCGCTCCTGGAGGATCTTCAGGCCCACGTGCTCGCCGGGGGCGCCGCTGACCGGCTCGCCCATGCCCACGCCATCGTCCTCCACCAGCACCTGGAACTCATTGCCGGGCAGGGCCTTGAGCATGACGCGCACGGTGTTGGCCTGGCTGTGCTTGCGGATGTTGGCCAGCGATTCCTGGATGATGCGCAGCACCTGCATTTCCGTATCGACGGGCAGGTTGGTGTTGGCCCATTCCTGCTGCAGGAAGGTATGGATGTCCGTTTCGCGGCGGAAGCGCTTGACCGCCTGTTCCACGGCGGGGATGAGGCCGCGCTTGTCCATGGGGGCGCGGAAATGGGCGATCAGTTCGCGCAGTTCGATGTAGGCCTCGTCCAGACTATTCTCGATGCGTTCCAGCTCTTCCCACAGGGCCTCTTCGCGGCCTTCGTGCAGGGTTTCATCCAGTACGCGTACCTGGAACCGCAGGCTGGCCAGGCTCTGGGCCAGCGAGTCGTGCAGCTCGTGGGCGGGGCGGGTGCGCTCCTCCATGATGGACAGCAGGTTGGCCTCCTCGTCGAGGCGCGCCTTCTCGATGGCCATGCCCAGGTGGTGGCCGATGCTGGTGAGCAGTTCCTGCATGTCCTCGCGGCGCACCAGATCCTTCTCGCTGGTGAACAGGTTGTAGACCCCCAGCACCTTGCCCCGGTACTGCAGCGGCACGGCGATCATTTCCAGTTCGCCGCCGGGGAAGAAGGAACGCCCGGCAAACTTGCTGCAGGGGCGAGTGTTCTCCTGGGACAGCACCGCGCCTTCCTGCAGGGCCTGGCCGCACAGGCAGCGGTCCACGGGCACCAGGGCCTCCTCGGCGACGACTTCCGCATCCAGGCCGGTGTGGGCCAGCAGGCGCATCTGGCCATCGTCGGTGAGCATGCGCACGGTGGCGGCCTCGGCATGGACCACGTCCTTCAGGGTATGCAGGAAGCGGGTGAGCAGGTCGTCCAGGTCCCGCGAGGCGTTGATGCTGGCCGCCACGTCGTAGAGGATCTCCAGGGAGTGGGTCTTGAGCTGGATGCGGTGGGTCTGCTGTTCCACCTGATTTTGCATGTCGAGAGAAAGCGTCTCAAGTTTATCGGATAGATTATTGATATCCTGCGCTAAAACTGAGAATTCCCCCGAGGATCTGGCGGGGATGCGGGCGGACAGCTGGCCATTGCGCATCTGCTGGGCCCAGGCGCGCACATGGTTGAGGGGCCGCTGCAGGTCGCGCCGCGCCACGTAGAAGACGATGCCCACCAGGCCAAGGGCGAGCAGGGTCAGCAGCAGGTGCAGGACCAGGAGACCGGTGGGGGGGGATGGGTCGACAAGCAGGGTGACGAGGTTCACACCCTCGATGAGCAGCAGCAGGAAGGCCAGGCCGACCAGGGGCGCCTGCAGGTGGCAGGCGTGGCTCTGGCTGCCGCGCAGGCAGTCGGCTGGGTAGTCGCCTTCCCGCGACGGAGAGGCCCCGGGAACTGATTTGGATTCACTGCTCATGGACACGCGCCACTGCCGAAACCGGTGATAGACCAATATACCACCATCCCGGCAGGTGGATTAACCCGTCGTTCGCTCCGGTATCCAGGCTATTCCGCCGGCTTGTAGTTGGGGTCGTTGGGATTGACGAAAATGATTTCGAACTTGCCCGTTTCCAGTTCCACGTAATCGATGATGGTGCCGCGCAGCAGCGGGTTACTGACGGCGCCTACCACCAGGTCAATGCCCTCGGAGGTATAGGTCTCATCTCCCTGCTGGCTCTGGTCGTCGAAGCCCAGGGCATAGTGGAACCTGCCATCGGGTAGTTTCTGGCAGGCGATGCGCAGTGGCATGCCGATCATATTGCCCTGTTTGGCGGAAGTGCGAATCTGTTCGGCGGCGCGTGGCGTGATGGTGATCATGGTGCTCCTCTCGTCTTGGCGTCGTGCATGGGGGTTTGGGTTAACCGATGTTTCGGATCTTGTGCGCGCGGACGAAGTCCACGAAGCGGGTGATCCAGGGATTCTGCCGGGTGTGGCGCAGGTGGGCGTAACAGGCCAGCAGATTGTGCAGCATCAGGCCGTCATGTTCGCCGTCGATACCAGTGCCGCGCAATACCCGGTAGGCAAAATCCCGGGGGCCTTCCAGGTTTTCCAGGCTGGAATAGTGAAATTCATGGGCGGCGAAGCGCGCCGGCTCGCCCGCGGCGTCGCGCAGGTGCCAGGGGCCGGCACCGCTTTCCTGCAGGCGCACATAGCCTCGCCCCTGGGGGCGTTCGTGCATGAGGATGTCGCCGGGGATTACGCCGACCATATCGCATACCCGGTCATTCCAGCGCAGGCTGCGCGCCAGGTACATGAGCCCGCCGCACTCGGCATAGCTGGGTAGCCCGCCCTCGATGGCCTGGCGAATGGAGGCGCGCATGGCATGATTGGCCGCCAGCGCCTCCATGCATTCTTCGGGAAAGCCGCCCCCGATGAACAGGCCATCGGCCTCGGGCAGGCGGGTGTCGCTCAGGGTATCGAAGGGCAACAACTCGGCACCGGCCGCCTCGAGGGCCGCCAGGTCGTCGGGATAGTAGAATCCAAAGGCGGCGTCACGGGCGATGGCGATCCGCACCGGGGTGTCCCGTTCGAGGCGGGCAGGCGTGGGCGGTGGCGGCGGGGTGGCGGTGTTGCGTGCGATCTCCAGTACCCGGTCCAGGTTCACCTGGCCACCGACGATCTCCCCGATGCGGGCGATTTTCTGATTGGCGGCGCTGGCTTCGTTACTGGGCATGAGCCCCAGGTGGCGCTCCACGATGGCCAGCTCCGGGTTACGGCCCACGGCACCCAGTACCTCCACATCCGTGTAATGCTCGATTACCGCCCGCAGCTTGCTTTCATGACGGCTGCCGCCCAGCTGGTTGAGGATTACACCGGCAATGCGAATCTCGGGGTCGAAGGCCTGGTAGCCGAGGATCAACGGGGCAATCCCACGGGTCATGCCACGCGCATCGAGCACCAGTACCACGGGTGCCTGCACCAGCTTGGCCAGGGCGGCATTGCTGTTGCTGCCGTCGAGATCGAGGCCGTCGTAGAGCCCCTTGTTGCCCTCGATAAGGGCGATATCGGCACCCTGGGCGTGGCGTCCCACCGTGGCCAGGATCTCGTCCCGTTCCATGGTGTGGAAATCGAGGTTGAAACAGGGGCGGCCCGCGGCCAGGCCCAGCCACATGGGGTCGATGTAGTCGGGGCCTTTCTTGAAGGGCTGCACCCGGGTACCGCGGGCGCTGAGCGACGCGCACAGACCCAGGGCGACCGTGGTCTTCCCGGAGGACTTGTGGGCGGCGGAGACGAGTAGCTGAGTCATGACGGGGGCGGCTCAGATCGACCCGCTAGCGAATTCGGGCACCGTAGGAGCGGGCTCTGCCCGCGAACGGGGCGGCGGTACGAAATGTTCGCGGGCACCTTGCCCGGGAACAGCACCAGCGGATAGGCCTGGCCGCCGATGAGGATGACGTACATCTGTACCAGTCCACCCAGGATCACCAGCACGCTGGCGAGACCGATCATGGTGCGCGACTTGCCCAGGCTGGGGTGGTAGAGCAGGAACAGGGGCACCAGGCTGCCGATCAGGATCTGTCCGAACCAGAACAGCTGGGTGTAGATGCCGCCTTCCAGTAGGAAGAACCGCTCCACGCCATGCAGGCGGGTCGAGTAGAGGTTGGTCAGGTGGTAGACGATGACGAAGTACAGCACGCCGGCCACGAACACGCCGAGCAGGTTCTTCAGGCGCTGTACCATGGCGTCGCCCAGGGGGCGTTCGGTCCAGCGGTAGCTGGCCATGAGCACCAGCAGGAAGATGGCCAGCCCGAAGGAGAAGGACATGACGATGAACATGGGCGCCAGCAGGGCGGAGTCATAGGCCTGGCGGGCGACCAGGAAGCCGAAGATGGAGCCGGTACCGGTGGTCAATGCCAGGCGCCAGATAAAGGCCACCATGCCCACCTGCTTGGAGTACTGGTTCATGCGCCGTTCCATCATCATCCACAGGTACACGGCGACGATGACCATGAAGCCGGTGTAGAGGAAGATGTTCCAGGCGAAGATGGATTTGAAGTTGTAGTAAGTCATGGCCACGATCAGGCGATCGGGGCGCCCCAGGTCCAGCACCAGCACCGCGAGACCGCCCACCAGCAGGGCGATGGCCAGCAGGCCGGACAGGCGGGCCAGTGGCTTGTAGGCCGTCTTGCCGAACACCGAGCTGATGGAGGCGACATTCAGCGCGCCGGATGCGGCCACGATCAGGAACACCGCGAACACATGGGGGATGCCCCATACGACCTGGTTGTTCATGCCCGTGACCCAGTGGCCGCTGTGCTCCATGTGGTAGGTGGCGGCGAGGGCGATGGCGATGATCGCTCCCAAAAACGCCAACAGGCCATAATAGCCGGTGGAGCGGCCCTCGATTTCACTGTAATGCATCACTGGTTTCATTGCAGTCCCGCGTATCCGTTATTGGTTGTCAGATGCCCCGGTAGCGAATGCCGGTATTGAGGCCCAGGTCGGCACGGATCTGCTCGCCGCCATAGTTTTTCAATTCCCGGGAAATCTCGCTGTCGGGATCCTTCAGGTCACCGAACACCATGGCCTTGTGACCTTCGCTGTTACAGGCCTCGGCGCAGGCGGGTACTGCCTTGTCACTGTCCCGGTCGACCCGGTGCACGCACAGGGTGCAGGACTCCACCGTGCCTTTGCCGCGGGGGGCGTGGGGCAGTTGGTCCTGCAGGTCCTCGTGGATGAAAGAGCGGGCCTTGTAGGGGCAGGCCATCATGCAATAACGGCAACCGATGCAGATATGCTTGTCCACCAGCACAATGCCATCGGCGCGCTTGAAGGAGGCGCCGGTGGGGCATACGTCCACGCAGGGCGGATGCTCGCAGTGCTGGCACATCAGTGGCAGTGACTGCACATGGCCGGTTTCCTTGTCACGCAGGGTGACCTTGCGGATCCACTGGGCTTTCTGTTCCGGTGAGGACTTGTTCTCGGTGGGATTGGCGCTGCCCCAGCCATTTTCCTGTTCGCAGGCACTGACGCAGGAAGTACAGCCATTGGCGCACTTGTTGCTGTCGATCAGCATGCCCCAGCGATTGTCACTGCTCACCGCCTGGTCGGCCGGTTTGGCCTGTGCCGTCAGGGTGAGGAATACGCCGGGTGCCACCGCCAGGCCGGCGGCGACTGTGCTACCAGACAGGAATTCGCGGCGGGAAAGCTGGTTGTCCTGTTTTTCGCTCATTCCTCTTTACCTCCCTGATTGCGCACCTCGGTGTTTTCCGGCACGTGACAGTTGATACATTCTTCCAGGGCAAACTGGGGAGTACGTATGCCCCGGTGCATGGTTTCGTCACGCTGGTGCAGGATATATTCCATGTGGTTCTTGCGCATCTCGGCGACGGGAGCCACACATTCGGAATCCGCACTGTAGTGTCGTTGTGCCTTGGGAACCTCAGGCATGGGCACGCCACCGCCCTGCACCACGAGGGGCAGGGCGAGGGTGACCAGTATCAGGATTCCAGCCGGCAGGTTCCTTGCGAACCAATACAAACGGGTCATGTCGATTCCCTTGCCTTGTTATTCACCCAGGGCCATGTCGATGTAGCCGGTGGGGCACACATCGGAGCAGATATGGCAACCGATACACTTGTTGTAGTCGGTATCCACATAGCGACCGGTGGTGGACTCGGCCTTGTTGACGCGGAAGATGGCGTCCTGCGGGCAATAGATGACGCAGTTGTCACATTCGAAGCACATGCCACAGCTCATGCAGCGTTCGGCTTCCTGCTTGGCGGTCGCCTCGTCGAGA
The DNA here is from genome assembly GCA_020201295.1 of Lysobacteraceae bacterium. Taxonomy (GTDB): domain Bacteria; phylum Pseudomonadota; class Gammaproteobacteria; order DSM-19610; family DSM-19610; genus JAIVHA01. Next base: position 7,500 of record JAIVHA010000029.1, read on the forward strand.
CCGATGACACGCTCTTCAAAATGGCCCAGTACCGCATTGGCATCCGGCACTTCCTCGGCACGCTTGTAGCGTGGGGTGAAGGGGAAGTGGCCGAGGTACAGCTTGCTGGCCGGGATCACCTCGTTGGCGGAGCGATCCTCGTAGTTGTGGATGGCAAACTTCGCATCGTCAGTGCCGCGGGTTTCACCGCGATGGCTGTAGGATTCCGGCTCCAGGCCGGTTTCACGCAGCTTGTCCAGCAGGTGGAAGTGGTGCTTGTCGACCTTCGGACGCTTCTTCTGTTCTTCGTTGTTGAGGTAGTGAATGATGCTGTCGACGGCGATGGACGCCTGGCCGATGGCAGTGGTCAGCAGGTGCGGGCGGATGATGTCGCCGGCAACGAAATGACCAGCCTTGCCGGGCACCTGGTAGAACTTGTCGGCGTCGATCAGGCCACGGCCGTTGTCCAGGTCCTCGAAGCCAGTCAGGTCGCCGCCCTGGCCGATGGCGGATACGATCAGGTCGGCCTTGAGTACCTGCTCGGTGCCTTCCACGGGAACGGGACGACCGCCATCCAGCGTGCACTTGGCGACCTTCAGGCCGGTGGCACGACCATCGTCACCCAGTATTACTTCGACGGGCATTACTCCATCCAGAATGGTGACACCTTCGCGCAGGGCATCCATGACCTCGTGTTCGGAAGCGGTCATGTTTTCCTTGGAGAACAGGGAGGTCAGAGTGACCTCGGCGCCCATCTTCTCGGCAACGGAGATGGTGTCATGGGTCACGTAACCCAGGATGGCAGCCTCGGCCGCTTCCTGACGATCCTTGGGCTGCGGGCTGTTGATCTGACCCAGGCGGCGTGCCACGGACACGACGTCGATGGAAGTGTCTCCACCACCCACGCATATCAGGTTGGAGGGAACGATCTGCATGCGGCCGGTATTGTAGGCCTCGAGGAACTGCACGCCGCTGACGCAATTGGGAGCGTCCGCACCGGGCACTGGCAGGCCGCGACCCACCTGGCAGCCGACGGCCCACAGGATGGCGTCGAATTCTTTTTCAACATCGGCAAGGGCAACGTCCTTGCCGACGCGGGTCTTCAGGCGCACTTCGATGTCGCCCATGTCCACGATGCGCTGGCATTCATGGTTCAGGACTTCACGCGGCGTACGGTAGCCGGGGATGCCGTAGCGGAACATGCCGCCCAGTTCATCGTGATCATCAAAGATGGTGGAGGCGATGCCCTTGCGGCGCAACTGGTAGGCCGCGGCCATGCCGGCGGGGCCGCCGCCGATGATGGCGACCTTCTTGTCGCTGGTCAGCG
>JAIVHA010000029.1:8844-18335 GCA_020201295.1 Lysobacteraceae bacterium
GATGCACATAGGTGGGGCACTTGTGCGAGTGGTCAGCGGTAAAGATCTGGTGGGTGAGGTTGTCCCACTTGTAGTCGCCATCTTCAAAACGACGGAACGTCAGTTTCTTCATGTCGTCACGAGAAGTTGCCATGCCTTTTCTCCTGTCGGGTGAATCCGGTCAATCCGGATTCGTAATAGTATTAACAGTAAATAAAGTCCGGTGACGCCTTACGCGTCGTCACCGTCATCGTCGTTTTCATCGTCATCCTTGGGCGCGTCACTCAGGATGATGGCGTTGCTTACCAGTTGGTGCAGGCTCACGATCGAATTCATGTCGAAGCCGTAGTAGGGCAGTGTCTTCGCGAACTGGCTCTTGCAGATGGCGCAGATGGCCACCAGGTTCGTGACCCCATGTTCCTCGACCACGGTCTTCAGGGCCTGCATGCGCGGCATCGCGCCCTTGACCCGAAGCTCCATCAGGTCGTCGGTCAGCAGGCCGCCACCGCCACCACAGCAGTAGGTGCTTTCGTGGATGGTGTCCGCCGGCATGTCGTAGAAGTAATTGCAGCAGGACTTGATGATTTCGCGCGGAATGACGAACTGTCCACCGGGCTTGTCACCCATGCGGGAAGCGCGCGCCACATTGCAGGAATCGTGGAAGGTGAGCTTCATGTCGTCGTTCAGCGACTTGTCGAACTTCAGCTTGCCTTCCTTGATCAGGCCATTGGTGACCTCGCAGATGTGCTGCGGGACCGGGTAGCGGGGATCCAGGAAATCGAAGGGGCCGGCCAGGGTGTTGAGGAAGCTGTAGGCCACGCGCCAGGCATGACCGCACTCACCGAACACGATACGCTTGACGCCCAGTTCCAGGGCCGCCTCGCGGATACGCATGGATACCCGACGCATGTTCTCGTAGGAACCGATGAACATACCGAAGTTCGCGGCCTCCGAGGCCTTGGAGCTGAAGGTCCAGCTGATGCCGGCCTCATGGAAAACCTTGCCATAGCCGATCAGGCCATCGACATGGGGCTCGGCGAAGAAGTCGGCGGAAGGGGTGACCAGCAGTACATCAGCGCCCTTTACATCAAGGGGATAGCGTACCTTGACGCCGGTATCGTCCTCGACGTCTTCCTCGATGCCTTCCAGGGTATCGCGCAGGGCCGGTTCCGGCAGCCCCAGGTTGTTACCGATCTTGTAGACCTTGCCGATGATCTCGTTACAGTACTTCTGGCCCTTGCCCACGGCATCCATGATCTCACGGGCTGCCATGGAGATTTCCGCAGTGTCGATGCCGTAGGGGCAGAACACCGAGCAGCGACGGCACTGGGAGCACTGGTGGAAATAGCTGTACCAGTCGTCCAGTACTTCCTCGGTCAGGTCCGCGGCGCCAACCAGCTTGGGAAAGTACTTGCCGGCAAAGGTGAAGTAACGACGGTATACCTTGCGCAGCAGGTCCTGGCGCGCCACCGGCATGTTCTTGGGATCGGTCGTGCCCAGGTAGTAATGACACTTGTCAGTGCAGGCACCGCACTTCACGCAGGAATCCAGGTAGACCTGCAGGGAGCGGTACTTGCCACAGAGTTCGCCCATCTTTTCAATGGCGACTTCCTTCCAGTTATCGAGCAGCTCGCCGGGGAAACCCAACGGCTCCTGTATGATTGGCTTTGCCACGAACGGCGAGCTATGCGCCATCGTCCCTTCCTTCAGTTTCGGGATGATGGGGTATTCGCGCAGTACTGGAACCTCAAAATCAGCCACGTCTTGACTCCTTCGATACCGGTGTTAGCGCTGTTCGCCAGATTCCAGACGGGCAGCCCAGGGCGCCAGGTGGCGCTTCTCACGGGGGTTGTCCACCTGGTTGCGCGAGGGGCTGAAGAACACCCCGGGTGCGTGCAGCAGTTTACTGATCGGGAATACGATCATGAGCGCCACCACCATGCCCAGATGGGCCAGCAGCAGCAGGTCGGTGGGCAGGGGCTGCGGCGAGAAGCGCATCAGGCCCAGGAAAAACGCCTTGACCATGACGATGTCGGTATGGGCGACGAAGGTCATACCCATACCTGTGATGGCGATGCCGACCAGCAGGGCCAACATCAGGTGATCGGACGGGGCGCTGATATAGCGCACGCGATCCACCAGGAAGCGGCGCGCCCACAGGCCGAGCAGGCCGGCCAGCATGGCAAAGCTGGCATACTTGCCAAAGGGCTGCATGAGTGCCACCCAGGTCCATACCGGGTCGGTGAAATAGCGCAGATGGCGCAGCAGCACCAGCAGCATGCCGAAGTGGAACAGGTAGCCGAACAGCCAAATCCACTTGTTGGATTTGAACAGGCTTTCGAAGAAGACCACTTCGCGGAACAGACGCAACACGACACCGGACTGCGTCGTCGGCGCGGGCGTGGTGGGAATCTTGAGGGGAGCAGGCGTGCTCGCATACTTCTTGATGCGAAATGCCAATCCAACCACCAGGAGTACCGTGGCGGCATAGAACAGTACGACGTACAGACCTGTTACGAGCGACACTGTCGGCTCCTATTCATACGGTAAACGGGAGTGGGGGGCTTTGCAGCCCCCCAGGAACATCCGACCCGGGTCGGTGCTTATACGCAACCGGTCGGCTTGGGCAGGCCGGCATACTTACAAGCCTGCTTGGCGGGACCATAGGGGAACAGTTCGTACAGGTACTTGCTGTTGCCCTTGTCCTTGCCCAGCTTCTTGCCGATGGCCTTGGTCAGAACGCGGACGGCCGGGGCGATCTGGTACTCTTCATAGTACTCACGCAGGAAATTGATCACTTCCCAGTGGGCGTCGGTCAGTTCCTGGTCTTCGGCGGCGGCCATTACGGTGGCGGCTTCCGGTTCCCACTGGTTCAGGTCGGCCAGGTAACCTTCTTCGTCGGTTTCCAGCATTTTACCGTTTACTTCGATAGGCATGATACATCTCCTCGTTGGGATGATTGCAGTTTATGAAATCGCTTACAGCCAGGACTGGACTTTGTCGTACTCAGTCACGAGGTCAACGAAGCCCTCGTAATCCACGACCTTGACGCCGTCGATCACGTTGTCCTCGGACAGCCCGCGGGCCTTGACATCAGGACCGAGGACATAGAGGGAACGGCCCGACAACGCGGCTTTCACCTTGTCGGCCACGGCGGTTCCGTTCATTGCGGCATAGACTCCGTCTTCAAACAGAAGAATGCCGCTACCTTCCTTCGCGTGCTCCAGGCACAGGCACGATCAGGTCGTCGGTGGTCAGGCCACGTTCTTCCAGGGCTTCCTTCTCGACATAGAGCTTCTCGACATCGTAACCTTCCAGGGCACGATAGGTCGGTGAGAAGTTCTTCATGCCGATGCCGGCGGTATCCTGTCCCTTCTTGATCTGGTACACACCATCATCAACAAAGGCCAGGCTTACGTCCTGTTCGAATGCTGCGGCGATCAACACCACTTCCAGGGACTCCAGGGCATAGATGGTGCCGTAGGGAGCCTTACGGTTTACATATAAGAACTTGAAGACCGGGCCTTCAACTTCATCGTCTTCCCAAGGTTCTGCCATTTTCTGATTTCCTGTGTTAGTCGCCAAAGACCACAAGACGGTCAGCCTGGATGCCGGCTTCGATCAGCTGCCCGAGGCCGGAGATGCGAAAACCAGGGGCGATGTTATCGCCATCCTTGCCCTGACGCTTCGCTTCATCCGCGTCCAGAATGCCGCGCCGCTGTGCGGCCGCGATGCACACCACCAGGTCGACATTGTGTTCAGCGGCCAGTTTCGACCAGCTTTCCACGATGTTTCTATCGTCCTGCGGCGGCACGGGAAAGCGAGTGCTGTTGTTCACGCCGTCGTGATAAAAGAACACGCGGAAAATCTCGTGTCCCTTGCTCAGGGCGGCGCGAACGAACTGCAGCGCGCTGTCCGCGGACTGGTGCTGATAAGGGCCTTCGTTGACCATTACTGCCAGTTTCATTGATTCACCTCTGTCCCGTTAGCCATGCACACCCGCTCAGAAGCGGATGTGGGTAGAGGCGTTCAGGTTCGCGCGAGCACCAACCCAGTTGTCGACGTGGTACTTGGTAAAGGGCAGTCCGGTCTTCTCGAAGAAGCGGGGCCAGCCGATGCGTTCGACCCAGTCGTTGATGCGTTCCCAATCCTTGGCGTCTTCCTTGTAGACATTCAGGATGCGCTTGACGATGGCGGTTGCTTCCGGCCAACGCGGCGGGTTGTTGGGGATGCCGGACGCGACCAGCTTCTGGAAGGTCGGCTTGCCACGGGCGTTGGAGTGGTTGCCGCCAACCCAGATGGCCAGCTTGGTGTGTTCAGCGTCGTTGATCTGCATCGGGGGGCAGGGCGGGAAGCAGGCGCCGCAGCAGATGCATTTCTTTTCGTCCACTTCCAGGGAGGGCTTGCCATCCACCAGGGCGGGCCGAATGGCGGCCACCGGGCAGCGGGCAACAACGGAGGGACGTTCGCAGACGTTGGCCACCAGGTCGTGGTTGATCTTCGGCGGCTTGGTGTGCTGTACGTTGATGGCGATATCACCCTGGCCGCCGCAGTTGATCTGGCAGCAGGAAGTGGTGATATGCACACGGTTGGGCATGTTCCAGGACTTAAAGTCGTCGATCAGCTCGTCCATCATGGACTTCACGACACCGGAAGCGTCAGTGCCCGGGATGTCGCAGTGCAGCCAGCCCTGGGTATGGGCCAGGCTGGTGATGGAGTTCTTGGTGCCGCCGACCACGAAACCGGCGTCCTCGACAGCCTTGATCAGGGGTTCTACCTTGGCCTCGTCGGCAACCGTGTATTCCAGGTTGCTGCGCAGGGTGAAGCGGATGAAACCGTCGGCGTACTTGTCGCCGATGTCGCACAGGGTGCGCAGGGTGAAGATGTCGAGGATACGCTGGGTGCCGACCTTCACGGTCCACACGACGTCACCGCTGTGGGCAACGTGCCGCAACACGCCGGGACGCGGATCATCATGGTATTTCCACTGGCCGAAGTTCTTGCGCATCACGGGATGCATGTACTGGAATCCGTCCGGGCAACCGGATTCGATCGGTGGACGCATGTCTGACATTGCCATGGTTATCTCCTGAAACTTATCTGATTCAATCGTCAAGGCGGGGCGGTGGAACCGCCCCGCGCCAGACTTGGTAGATACCTACCGGGTTAATGCGGTCGCAGCCGACTTACACCTGACCTTCGGCCTTGCGGGCAAACCACTTCTCGGCTTCCTCGTCCCAGCCATCCATGCGGACGTAGGAGCTACGACGGGGATTCGAGATCATGTTCGGGTCCACCTCGATGCCGATGCCTTCCAGGAAGTTCATCAGGCCGATACGCTCGATCATTTCACCGCAGCGTTCGTGTTCCAGACCGTTCTCAGCCCAGAAATCGATGATTTCCTCGGCCATTTCGACCAGGCTTTCGTAGTCTTCGTCGGTTTCCAGCTTCTTGAAGGGCACCACGACGGTACCCATCAGGTCGCCGATCTTCAGGGTGCGCTTGCCGCCGATCAGGATGGACACGCCGCGGTCGTCGCCGGGGCTCAGGGCCTTGGGCATGACGTTCAGGCAGTGCATGCAGCGCACGCAGTTGCTGTTGTCGACCACCAGGGTGTCATCGTCCGCCAGGGACAGGGCCTTGGTGGGGCACAAGCCGACCACGTAGTCGAGGATGTACTGGCGCCCCTTCTTGGCGACGTAGGCCTTCACTTCTTCCTGGTCGACCTTCATGTCGTCGCGCCAGGTGCCGATTATGGCGAAGTCCGAGCGTTCGATGGCGTTCTGGCAGTCGTTGGGGCAGCCGGAAACCTTGAACTTGAACTTGTAGGGCAGTGCCGGGCGATGCACGTCGTCGGTGAAGTTGGTCAGCAGGTGACGGTGGATGGCGTGCTCGTTGCAGCAGGACTGTTCGCAACGGGCGGCACCCACGCAGGACATGCCGGTGCGCACGCAGGGGCCAGCGCCACCGAGGTCCCAGCCATATTCGTTGATTTCATCAAAGAAGTGCTGGGTGCCGGGGGTGTCGGTACCGATGAACATGATGTTACCGGTCTGACCGTGGAAGGTCTGCAGGCCGGAGCCGTGCTTTTCCCAGCTGTCGCCGAGCTTGCGGAGCATGTCGGTGGTGTAGTAGTTGCCGGGTGGCGGCTGAACGCGGAGGGTGTGGAATTCTTTGGATTCGGGGAAGGCCTTGGCCACTTCGGAGAAGCGGGGGATGATGCCGCCGCCGTAGCCGAACACAGAAACGGTACCGCCTTTCCAGTAGCCCTTGCGGGTCTCGTAGGAGTGTTCCAGCTGACCCAGAAGAGAGTTGGTGACTTCCCGAATGCGCTCTTCAGGATGTTCGTCGCGCAGACGCTTGATGCCGGTAATGAAGCTGGGCCACGGGCCGTTTTCCAGTTCGTCGAGCATCGGAGTTTCATGGATCTTCTTTGCCATGTCGTTCTCCTATAAGGATTTTGTGGGTGGCAAGCGGCCCTGGGGTCGTCTGCCGTGTTAGTACCGTTTACTGCAAGATTGCTTGAATCTGTATGCCGTTCTCGTGTTTCCAGGTCCAGAGCAACCGAAACACGGACGATTCTTGATTTCGGTTATGGGAGTCTAGGGGGACACCCCGCAACAGCAAATCCTACCCTTGGGGTGTTCCGGGGGGATCCGCTTATCCCAAATGGGATAGGCATAAATTCCCGGAATTCAAGGCCATGGATTATACGAGGGCGGCGCCCGGGTGCCAAGCCTTCTTTAATGGGGCCATAAAACAAAGACTTGAAAAGACGTTTTCGATTCGTCCCGGGAGCCTGCCGAGGCGATGCCCGCGGGGATAGGCTGTAAATAACACACTAATTATCCTGGTGTATGGCCCTGGTTCCCCATCGATCCTGTATTAGAATGGCCTCACTCTCCCACCGGCGCAGTAGATCAGTCCTAAGTCCGTCAGGCTCCTAGGCCGGGTGGACTTGTCTTCGCGGAGGATCGTCCCCAAATCGGCTTGGGTATGAGACGGTCCGGACAGGGTTCGGTCCGCCACGAATGTGTTTTCCGGAGCGGGTAGCGGGTGGTCACTGAAAATCCCTTTGTATTGCAGAATGGCGACGCCTACGCCCGCTGGCGCGACTGGAAACTGGCCCGGTATCCGGGCTCCAGCGCGGAGCTGCTGGTCGAGATCGCCGACCCGTTCCGGCTCACGGCCGCTGAACGGGAGGCGCTACTCGACCGTTGCCGGCGCGCCAATATGGTGCTCTACGCCCTGCGGGACGGCGTCGGTGAGGACAAGGAGGCCATCCGCGCATTGGGCCGGCAGCTGGGTCTGGAGCGACTGGACAGCAACCTCGGCGCCGACGAGGACAGCATTACTTCGCTGCGGGTGGTGGAGGGGGATCGGCGTACCGGCTATATCCCCTATACCAACCGGCGCCTGAGCTGGCATACGGATGGCTATTACAATGGCCGGGATGAGCAGATCCGCGGCATCCTGATGCATTGTGTGCGGGCCGCCGCCGAGGGTGGTGCCAATGCCATGGTGGATCACGAAATGCTTTATATACAGCTGCGGGACCGGAATCCGGCCTATGTGCAGGCCCTGATGCAGCCGGACGTGATGACCATTCCTCCCAACGAGGAAGCCGGCGAGGCGATCCGGGATGCGCGTAGCGGCCCGGTGTTTTCCCTGGATGCGCGCAGCGGCAGCCTGCACATGCGCTACACGGCCCGCACGCGCAGCATCGAATGGAAAAAGGACGCACTCACGCAGGAGGCGATCGCCCTGCTGAGCCGCCTGCTCGAGGAAGCGAACCCATATCGCTTCGATTACCGCCTTGATCCGGGGCAAGGCATCATTTGCAACAATGTGCTTCATTGCCGCACGGCATTCGCGGACGATGAGGCATCAGGGCAGCAGCGGCTCCTGTACCGGGCACGCTACTATGACCGCATTCATGAAACCGGAATGGCCGACCTGGGTTGGCAAGGGAATTGATATGTTATGGCTGAGCGAGGTGCTGATGCAGCACCATGATCTGGCATCCTTCGAGGAACTGGAAAAGGTGATCAAGGAGAAGGCGCGCAGCGGCGAAACCTTTTTCAGCATGGATGTGCGCCCGCCCTTCCCGGATACACCCGAGAGCTGGGAAACCCGGCTGGAAGCGGCGTTCTACACGGCCAACTGACAGGAGCACCCATGATGTACTGGGAAGAGGATCGACAGGACAAGGACCGCTTGACGGTGCCGGACGACATCGTCGACCTGATCTATGTCATCAATTGCAAGATGCTGCCGCTGGATCATGCCTATGCCTTTTCGCAGGCGCTGCGCCAGGCCATGCCCTGGCTGGAAGAGGAAGCGGCAGCCGGCATCCACCTGATCCATGGGGCCGAGTCCGGCAACGGCTGGTACCGGCCGGAGAGCGGAGAATGCCAGTTACTGCACTTGTCGCGCCGGGCCCGCATGTCCATCCGGGTGCCGAAGGAGCGGGTGGAGGATGCCCGCGCCCTGGTGGGCCAGACCCTGGATATCGAGGGCTACCCGCTGGAGGTGGGCGAGGCCAGTACCAGGAAGCTCAGCTCCATGGCGACCCAGTTCTCCCGCTATGTCGTGGGGGCCGAGGGACAGAGCGAAGAAGAATTTCTTGAGCATGTGGTGCAAGAAATGCGAAAATTGAAAATTCCCGTGCGTAAGATCATGTGTGGGCGTTCCCACCTGATCCGCACACCGGAGGAAACCATCCATACCCGTGCCGTCATGGTGGCCGACCTGGATCCCGCCCATGCCATCCTGCTGCAGGAGCAGGGCATCGGACCAGGCCGTAAGCTGGGCTGCGGGTTGTTCATACCGCACAAGGGCATTTCCTCGATAGGCGAAACCCGCGCGGATGACTGAGCCGAATACCCGGGGGCCGGACACGGACTCCATGGGTTGTTTTTTGACTTAACTGCAAACCCGGACGGAGAGAACGATGAGCATCGAGTGCAATGGCAAGACCATTGAAACAACCGAAAACGGCCACCTGGTGAACGCGGAAGACTGGAACGAGGATGTTGCGAAGGTCATCGCCGAAAAAGAAGGCGTTGGGATGACCGAGGAACATTGGGACGTGGTCAACTACCTGCGTGACGAGCACTTCAATAACGCCGGCAATGAGCCCAACGAACGCACCATCCTCAAGGACATGAGCAAGAAATGGGACAAGAAACTCACCAGCAAGGACATGTACAATCTGTTCCCGCTGATGCCCAGCAAGCAGGGCCGCAAGATTGCCGGCCTGCCCCAGAGTACCCGCAAGGGCGGTTACTGATCCTGGCCGGGGCCGACCCCACTGCCCAATGGGGATATGGCCCCGTGCCCACACAGGCTCTATAGTCCCTGTACTCCGGGGCTCCCCGAGCCGAGTTCGATGAAAACCTTGACTTAGCCAAAGGTGGAAGAAGATGAGCGAAAAGGCGGAAATGATCAAGAAGATGCTTGAATTGCAAAAGAAATTCATTGCATACGAGCAGCAGAATGGCGTCGACCCC
>JAIVHA010000177.1 GCA_020201295.1 Lysobacteraceae bacterium
ATAGCCCCTCACCCTGCCGGTATCGGGATTTGGTGCCTTTCCCGAAAGGGCTTTTTGCAACTGTCAGGTTAACTTAGTGCCATTCATGACTGAAATATTCTTTGCGACCTTTGCGCCTTTGCGGCGATCATGTCTTCTCATAACGCAAGCAGCCCGATATGAATGACACAGACAAGAAAGTCGGCTTCGTGAGCCTGGGCTGCCCCAAGGCACTGGTGGATTCGGAACAGATCCTCACCCAGTTGCGCGCCGAAGGCTACCGGATCAGCCCCAGCTACGAACAGGCCGACCTGGTGGTGGTGAATACCTGCGGCTTCATCGACGCCGCCGTGGAGGAATCCCTGGACGCCATCGGCGAGGCCCTGGCGGAGAACGGCAAGGTCATCGTCACCGGCTGCCTGGGTGCCAAGGGGGATATCGTGCGGCAGACCCACCCCCAGGTGCTGGCCGTCACCGGCCCCCATGCCCTGCAGGAGGTCATGGCCGCGGTGCACCGGCACCTGCCGCCCGAGCACGATCCCTACACCAGCCTGATTCCGCCGCAAGGGATCAAGCTGACGCCGCAGCACTACGCCTACCTGAAGATCTCCGAGGGCTGCAACCACCGTTGCCGCTTCTGCATCATCCCCGCCCTGCGCGGCAACCTGGTCAGCCGGCCCATCGGCGAGGTCATGCAGGAAGCGGAACACCTGGTGCAGGCCGGAGTGAAGGAGCTGCTGGTGATCTCCCAGGATACCAGCGCCTATGGCGTGGACCTGAAATACCAGACCGGCTTCTGGGGCGGCAAACCGCTCAAGACCCGTTTCCTGGACCTGGCCCGCGCCCTCGGCGACCTGGGGGTGTGGGTGCGGCTGCACTACGTCTACCCGTACCCGCATGTGGACGAGGTCATCCCGCTCATGGCGGACGGCCTGATCCTGCCCTACCTGGACATCCCCTTCCAGCATGCCAGCCCGCGGGTGCTGAAGGCCATGCGCCGGCCCGCCCACAGTGAAAACACCCTGGAACGCATTCGCCGCTGGCGCGAGGTGTGCCCGGACATCACCCTGCGCAGCACCTTCATCGTCGGCTTCCCCGGCGAGACGGAGGAGGATTTCACCCAGCTGCTGGAATTCCTCGATGAGGCGCAACTGGACCGGGTGGGTTGCTTCCCCTACTCTGCCGTGGAGGGCGCTGCCGCCAACGAACTGCCCGATCCGGTACCCGAGGAGCTCAAGCAGGAACGCTTTGCCCGTTTCATGGAAAAGCAGGCGGACATCAGCGCCGCCAAGCTGCAGGGCCGGATCGGCCAGCGCCTGACCGTGCTGGTGGACGCGATCGACGAAGACGGTTGCGTGGCGCGCAGCCCGGCCGACGCCCCGGAGATCGACGGCCTGGTCTATGTGCAGGACGCGTCCGGGGTCCGTCCCGGTGACTGGCTGGAGGTGACTGTCACCGGTGCCGATGAACATGACCTGTACGCGGCCAGACCGACCTGAAGAAACAATTATTAAGGAATCTCTGATTTATTCGTCATTGCGAGGATGCCTTGACCCGAAGGGTAAGGTACACATGATGAAGCCCGAAGGGATTCTATGGGCCAGGAGCGGCGCGGCAATCTCCAACCGATTGATTCTACGGTACGAGATTGCCACGCTTCGCTCGCAATGACGAGAATATTCGAATTAATCAGAGGTTCCTTAACAATATATTTCAATATGTAATGTAACTATCCTCACCAATGGCGCGATGGCTTCAGATTTTCCGCCCAGCGTCCGATATGCTCGGTATGAATCGATCAACCCGAAAAGCCCTGAAAACCGCCCTGTCCATCACCATCGCCGTGCTGGTAACCGGCCTGGTGTTTTTCCTGGTGGCGAAGTACGCCCCCGAGGATCCCTTCGTGGACAGCGGCTTCGTGCAGGACGTGGGCAAACAAAACCGATACTAACAAGCCTTATGGCGTACTGGCTTCCCACCCGCGAAGCCGTACCTCTTGGCTGACACGCTGAAGGGAAACGGCCATGCCAATCTCCGCAGGGGAAGATCGCCAATTCTGGATCAGGCAGTTCCGTGTTCCCCTGCTCCTCTCCCTGCCGCTGATCGCCATCGCCCAGTACAATTTCCTGCTGTTCCATACCCTGGTCGAGTTCTTCGCCATTTTCGTCGCCTTCCTGATCGGGGTAGTGGCCTGGAACACCTTCGAGTTTTCCCGCAACCACTACCTCATGTACCTCGGTTGCGGCTACCTGTGGATAGGCCTGCTCGACACCCTGCACACCCTGACCTTTCCGGGCATCGGTGTGTTTTCCCACAGCGGGTTGAATGCGACCCTGGGCTTCTGGATCGGCACCCGCCTGCTGGAGGGCATGATCCTGCTCACGGCGCCCCTGTTCCTGCGCCATGCCCTCATGCGTACCCCCGCAACCCTTGGTTTTGGCCTGTTCTCCCTGGTACTCATCCTGCTCGTCGGGCGCGGCATGCTGCCCGACATGCACATCCCGGGCGAGGGTCTTACCCGCGTCAAGATCTACAGTGAATACCTGATCATCCTCCTGCTCGCCGCGGCCATGGCCTATCTTTGGCTGCGGCGCCGGTGGGTCGAACCCCGCATCCTGCTGCTCATGCTCTGGTCCATCGGGCTGACCATGGCCTCGGAGCTGATGTTCACCCAGTACGTGAGCCACAATGACCAGATCATCATGGTCGGCCACCTGTTCAAGCTGGCTTCCTATTGGCTGATCTACGCCGCCATCGTGCAAACCGGCCTGGAGGAGCCCTTCCGCATCCTGGCACGTGGCGCCCACACCTATGACGCCATCCCCGAGCCGGTGTTGCTGGTTGACAGACAAGGCCGGGTGCATGAGGCGAACCACGAGGCCCTGCGCACCGCGCGACGCGCCGAACACGAACTGCTGGGGCACAGCAGTCATGCACTCTTCCATGACCCGACGATTCCCGAGCAGGATTGCCCGGTCTGCCAGTCCATACACAACGGTCGGCCCGGCAGCATCACCGTAACGCTGGCGGGGAGTGACGAATGGCGGGAAATCACTCTCTCGCCGATACGTAGCGCCGGACTGCACCAGGGCATGGTACAGGCCATTCGCGATATCACCGCCCAGAAGCGCAATGAGGCGGAAATCATCCGCCACCGCCAGGAGCTGCAGAATCAGGTAGTGAGGCGCACTTCCGAACTGGAGGAGAATCGCCGCATCCTCAGCAATCTCATCAGCAACCTGCCGGGTGCCGTATACCGCTGCTGGAACGATAAGGACTGGACCATGCTGTTCATGAGCGACGGCATCCGTGCCCTGACCGGCTACAGCGCGCAGTCGTTCCTGGACAACAAGATCCTGATGGGCAGGGATATCATCCACCCGGAGGATCGCGAATGGGTATGGCGCGAAGTACAGGGAGGACTGGAACGGGATGGCAGTTTTCAGCTCACCTACCGCATACACACCGCCGACGGCGAAACCCGCTGGGCCTGGGAAAAAGGCATCGGCATCTATGATGAACAGGGCAACCTTCTGAGTCTGGAGGGCTTCATCACCGACATGACCGACCGCAAGGAGGTCGAGGAAGCACTACTGCAGACGTCCAACCGGCTGGCGCTCATGAACCAGGAGCTGGAGGGATTCAACTACTCTGTATCCCACGACCTGCGCGGCCCATTGCGTGCCATCGACGGCTTCAGCCTGATACTGGAGGAGGAGTACACCGACCAGCTCGATGCCCGCGGCCACGATTACCTGCGACGTGTACGCAGGGCGGCACAGAAAATGGGCCGGCTGATCGACGACCTGTTGCAATTGTCGCGGGTAGGCCGTGGCGAGTTGATGCGGGAATCCGTGGATCTTGGTGAACTGGTGCAGCAATCCCTGGCGCAACTCCAGGAGTCCAATCCCGAAGTGGAGACGGAAATCCACATCGAAGATGGTTTGCGTACCCATGGAGATCGCGGTCTGCTGCAGGTGGTCACGGACAACCTGGTCGGAAATGCCTGGAAATATTCCTCGCACAAAACAAAAGTGCATATCCAGGTGGGCAGCATGCCCCATAACGGCACTCCGGTCTTCTTCATCCGCGACCGGGGCGCGGGCTTCGATATGGACTATGCCGACAAGCTGTTCGGCGCCTTCCAGCGCCTGCACAGTGACAAGGAATACGAGGGGACGGGGATCGGCCTGGCCACGGTGCACCGCATCATCCAGCGCCATGGCGGCAGCATCTGGGCGGAATCCGTCATCGACCAGGGCAGCACCTTTTACTTCACCCTGGGCGACACAACCAAGAACTGAAGCCTCCCATCATCGCCGGCAGGAATGCCACCAGTGAGACTCAGTCGTCCTGGCCGGGCTCGATGCGGGAGAGATAACGCAGCGTGATGAACGTGAGCGCCGACAGCACGATGGCTACCTCCAATCTTCTGTAGGCCACGGCCATGCCGATGGCGCCAGTGGACCAGATCGCTGCCGCCGTGGCCAACCCCTTGACGCTGGTGGAATCCTTGAGAATGGCTCCACCACCGATGAAGCCGATCCCAGTGAGCAGACCCTGTGCCGCCCGGGACTGGGCATCCTCGCCGGAAAACACCGACAGGCTGATCAGGATATAGGCACAGGCGGAAACTGCCACCAGCGAAAAGGTGCGCAAGCCCGCAGAGTGCCCGTCGCGCTCCCGCTCCCAGCCGATGGGAAACGCCAGCAGATAGGCGACGGACATCAACAGCAAATGGTTACCCACCAGGTTCCAGTCCACATCCAGATTGAGCATATATACCTCCCGTATCCATTCCATGCCGAGCCGCGTCTATTCCACACTCCGGATTTCCCACCAGGATTCGATGCGCTGGCGAAATCGTTTGGATTTCTCCGCATACACACGATAGCCAACCCGGTATGCCTCGCCGTGGAGCATATTCTGGCGATGCTCGATACTCCAGTGCAACGTTTCGGTTATCGACTCGGGAAGGGTGTCCTCGGGGAGTTCCCCCAGCCTCTCGCGGAACAGGGCAAGGCCGTGATCGTCACCCAGCAGATTCGATAGTCGTTTCATCTCCTTCGCATAGGGTTTCATCAAGCTGGGCCAGACATCCATCAGCAGGCGACTATGATGCCAATGGTCCTTGACCGGTTTGCGCCATTCAAGGATGCCCGGATTTATTCGTCATGCCCCCGCGTAGGCGGGCATCTAAGCAGGATAGCCTGGATTCTCGGTAATGACATGGGAATGTCAGGAGAGGAGACTCTCCCTAAAAACGAAGAGAGGGGATGCTCAAAGATATTAAACCCTGCATTGACAAAGCCTCACCTCCCGTTGGCAGGTGTCGGCCGCATGGACGCGGCCGTCAAGCTTACAGGGATGTATTCATGGCGTCCTGCCAACGGGAGGTGAGGCTTTGTCAATGTCCACCTTAGTAAATGACCCGCCATCCCTGGCCAGGTCTCTGACAGCGGGGTTAGAACAAGGCCAGCACCTGCACGGCCAGGCGGTTGTCGATGCCGTCCAGGATCTGGTTGGGCACGGCGGTTCCCGGCAAATTCGGTGCCTCGGCGTCACGGATCTCGTAGTTGAAGATCACCCGGGTCTTGCGGTTGACGAAATACTGCGCCCCCAGGGTCCAGGACTCGAACTGGCGTTCGGCGGCGGACACATTGGTCACCCGGTTGAGAATGTCATAACGGATGTCCAGCTCCCACTTGGGGGTGACCGTGTAACCGAAATGGGCATACCAGCCATCGGCCTCGCCATCGGTGGCCACGTTCCAGGAAGCCGTGGCAGTATCCGCGTTGTTGCGCGAACCCGGCACGGCGCCGCCATCGGTACCATTCACGACCATGCCGTCGGCCTTGATGTACTCGAAGGCCGCCCCGCGCACGCCCAGACGGGCGCGGATGATGCGCACCACCCCCGCACTGACGTGCGTGGCGTGAGGACTGAGTTCCGGCTCTCCGTCCAGCAATTTGCTGAAGGCGCCAATGGTATTTTCACAGGCGGAAAACCGCACACCGCTGTCATTGGCCAGCTGGTCGATGCGATCGACATTGGAATTGTCCTTCAGGAGCAGGCGTAATCCCGGGCCAAAGGCGACGATTTCCACGTCCACGGCATCGGGTCCGTAGTGCTTGATGAGATTCCCGGCCACATTGAGCACCAGAGTCTGCTTGAAGGGGTCCGGATCACTGATCTGCAGGACCACCCGGTGTTGAGCGAAGGGCTTGGCAATGGACTCGGCGGCGAGCGCGGTACTGGAAAGGAGCAGCAGCATGAGTCCATAACAAACAGACAAGTAGTATTTAGGCATATAGACTCCCTGTTAGTGGGAATGGCACTGACTTAAGCCGGAAGATGCCCGTCATTGCGAGGATGCCTTGACCCGAAGGGTAAGGTACACATGATGAAGCCCGAAGGGATTCTATGGGCCAGAAGTGACGCGGCAATCTCAAATAATCAGTCGCATCTGCAGCAGTCAGGTCCTGCGCAGCCGGATCGCGGATTCCCGCGGTCGGCTCTACCGGGTTGCGCTTGCCTGGTGCAACAATGCCATGCTGGCCGATGACCTGGTCCAGGAAACCATGGCCATTGCCATTCAGCGTCATCATCAGTTACGCGATCAGGAACGGCTCTATGCCTGGCTGTACAGTATCCTGAACAATACCTGGCGACAGCATTTGCGACGCCAGCGCGATTACAGCCAGTACGATGAGGATCTGCAGCACGACGAGCGGGACCCGGAATTCAATATGCAGGCCCTGGAGATCATCACCAAGGTACGCAAGGCTGTTTCCGCCCTGCCCGAGGACCAGCGCCAGGTGATCGCCCTGGTGGACCTGGAAGGCTTTACCTATTGCGAAGTCGCCGGCATCCTGGAGATCCCCATCGGCACGGTCATGAGCCGTCTGCACCGGGCACGGAAATCGCTGCAGAATGTACTGGAAGAACTGAAACCGCGGCACGAGATTCGCAAAGATCATCTTCGCAGAGTGAAATGAGATGAACGCACGACCAATATTCAGTGACGATTTGCTGCATGCCTACATCGATGGCGAAGTGGATGCCCTGACAGGACAGCAGATCCAGGACGCCATGAAACAGGATGCGGCACTGCGCAACCGCGTTCATGCCTTGTCGAATACCAAGGAGATGATGCGGCTGGCCTTCTCCAGCGCAAAACCGCCCAGGGCGAGCAAGCCACTGACGGCACCGAACCGCGTCCGGCCAATGTACGGTCTGGTGGCCTCACTGCTGGTACTTACACTGTGTTTTGGCGTGGGGGTGCTGGGCTATCGAACCGCCCCCTTGCTGGAACAGGTGCTCGCCAGTCAGCCAGCGCCAAGTGCCCCGGCGCGGCTGGTTGTGCACGTCGGTGAATCCGATCCTGAGCGTTTCGCGGCCACCCTGGCCTACACGGAGCGCTATCTCAGGGAACAGGCCGGCTCCGGGGCCATGGTCGAAGTGGTGGCCAATGCCGGGGGGCTGGACCTGCTGCTCCAGGGAGGCTCACCTCATGAAGCGCGGATCCTGGAAATGATGGATCGCTATGAAAACCTGCACTTCGTGGCCTGCATGAACACCCTGCGCAAGCTGCAGCGCCAGGGTGCCACCCCGGCGCTGATCCGGGATGTCCAAGCCGACCGCACCGCCGTGGACCACATCGTCGAGCGTGTATTGCAGGGCTGGACCTACGTCAAGGTCGATCAGCTACCCGAGGTCTGAAAAATCCCGCGCCTGGCGGTGGGCAGGCGCCTGTTCCAACTCGCCGTCGCGCACCAGCTGGCGGGTCTGCACACCGGCTTCCCGTGCCGCGTCCAGTTCCGCCACGATATCCGATAAGAACAGTACCTCTTCGGCCGGCAGGCCGATCGCCGACAGGATATGGCGATAGGACTCCGGCTCCTGCTTGGGGCCGGTAGTGGTATCGAAGTAGCCGCTGAACAAGGGGGTCAGGTCCCCCGCGGCAGTGTGGGCGAACAGCAGCTTCTGGGCATGGATGGAACCGGAGGAATACAGGTACAGCCGAATGCCTTGCCCGTGCCAGCGTCGCAATGCCGCCTCCGCGTCGGGATAGAGATGGCCGTGCAGTTCCCCGTCCCGGTAGCCCTGCTCCCAGATCAGGCCTTGCAATTGCTTGAGGGGCGTGACCTTACGGTCCTCGTCGATCCAGCCTTCCAGCTGCCCGATGACCGCCTCCAGGCTGATGTCCTGCGCCGGAACAGACCGTTCTCCTGCCATCAGCACCCGCGCCTGGTCCAGGGCCCGCGTCACCTCGGGATCATCGGACCGCTTGCGCACGAAGTCCGCGATGCGCGCGCGGGCATAGGGAAACAGCTTGTCCTTCACGAAGGACAGGGCCGTGGTGGTACCTTCGATATCGGTGACGATGGCGCGGATCACGCGTCGCTACCGCAGTACTCGTCCATAGTGGGGAAGCGGCTGGCGATGTCGCTGCCGGTGAAGTCCGCCACCCAGCCCTCGGGCGTGGTGAACAGGCGGATGCATTTAAAATAAGGCGCCGAGCCCATATCGAACCAGTGGGTGGTATTGGCCGGTACGCTGATCAGGTCGCCCTGCTGGCACAGCAACAGGTAGACCTTGGAATCCACGTGCAGGTAGAAGAGCCCGCTGCCGGCCACGAAGAAGCGCACCTCGAAATCCCCATGGGTGTGCTCGGCGAGAAACTTGTTGCGAAAGGTTTCCCGTTCCGGATGGTCTGGATGCAGGCTCACCACGTCGACGGACTGG
>JAIVHA010000030.1:0-4579 GCA_020201295.1 Lysobacteraceae bacterium
GATGCCGGCGCCATCATCGGCTGGTGGTTCGGCTGGAGCGTCTTCGAGGTCATCATCCGCATGCAGTCCAAGCCCTATGTAAAGGAAGGCCCCTGGTGGGGTCGGCATTACCGCAAGGCCAGCCTCATGGACATGATTTCCTATGTGAGCTTCAAGAACCTGCTGATCGGGGCCGCGTTGTTCCTGGCGCTCAAGTCGATGGGTCTGCTGGTACTATGAGCTGATGCGACATCCTGTCACGCACCGTCACGAACCTGTAGGAGCGGCCTCTGGCCGCGAACCGGCGAGTACTGCACGGTTCGCGGCCAGAGGCCGCTCCTACAGGGATCATCGTGCAGTCCGGCGTGGTGCAGTAGCCAATGGGTAAGGTATGGTTTGCATTGGCGGTGCTGTTGCTTCATTCAGGAGTGGCTCTGGCGGCGACCTGGCGAGTGGAGCCGGGAGCCTCCATACAGGCGGCGATCGACCATGCGGTGCGCGGCGATGTCGTCGAAGTGATGCGCGGCCGTTACGAGGAAAACCTGCTCATCGAAAAGACCCTGACCCTGCGCGGCGTTGACCGGCCCACCATCAGCGGCGGCCTGAGCGGCGACACCATCCGGGTCACGGCCGAGGACGTGGTCATCGAGGGCCTGATCGTCACCGATTCCGGCGACAGCCTGCGCGACCAGAATGCCGGCATCTACATCCGGCCCGGCGCCCATCGCGCCGTGGTGCGCGATTGCGACCTGGCCTACAACCTGTTCGGCCTGTGGATCGAGAAGGCCAACGACGTGCGCATCGAGAGTAACCTCATCACCGGCAAGCGGGATTATCGCTCCTCCCAGCGCGGCAACGGCATCCAGCTCTACAACACCAAGGGCGCGCGGATTATCGACAACAACATCAGCTTCGTGCGCGACGCCATCTACGTGGACGTCACCCACCACGCGGTGTTCCGGGGCAACCGCCTGCACCGCAGCCGCTATGGCACCCATTACATGAATTCCTACCACAACCTGTGGGAAGACAATGATGTGTTCCTGAACCGTGGCGGCCTGGCCCTGATGGAGGTACGCCACCAGGAGGTGCGCAACAACCGCGCCTGGGGCAATTCCGACCATGGCATCATGCTGCGCACCATCCAGGACAGTCTGGTGGAAAACAACGTGGTGGCCGGCAACCAGCGTGGTTTCTTCATCTACGATGCCGAGTACAACACCCTGCGGGGCAACCTGGTCGTGGACAATGCGGTGGGCATGCATGTGTGGGCCGGTTCCAAGAACAACGTGGTGGAACGCAACGACTTTGTCGCCAATCGCGAGCAGGTGCGCTATGTGGCCGCCCGCGATGAATTGTGGGGTACGGAGGAAGGCAACCACTGGGGCAATTACCTGGGCTGGGACCGCGACGGCGACGGCATCGGCGATGTACCCTACGAGGCCAACGACATGGTGGACCGGCTCAGCTGGCGCCATCCCATGATGAAGTTGCTGCTGGCCAGCCCCGCGGTGCAAACCCTGCGCCTGGTGGGCCAGCAGTTCCCTCTGTGGCGCGCCCCCAGCATCGTGGACCCCAACCCGCGCATGCTGCCTCAACACGAAAACTGGAGAGACTGGCTTGGCAAGTACTATCCCGGCACCCGCTGAATCCCTGGTCAGCGTGCGCGGCGTCCGCAAGCACTATGGCGCCGTGCACGCCGTCGATGGCGTCGACCTCGAGGTCCGGCCCGGCGAGCTGTTCGGCCTCATCGGCCACAACGGCGCCGGCAAGACCACGCTGTTCAAGATGATGCTGGGCCTGATCCCGCTGACGGCGGGCGAGATCCAGGTGGCCGGCGCCCGGGTAGGGGACGGCGGTTTCCGCGCCGCGCGCCGCCGCATCGGCTATCTGCCGGAGAACGTCGTGCTCTACGACAACCTGACTGGCCTGGAGACCCTGCAGTTCTTCGCGCGCCTCAAGGCCGCCCCACTGAACGAATGTCCCGGAATGCTGGAAAAGGTGGGTCTTGGCCCGGCGGCCAAGCGACGGGTGCGCGAATATTCCAAGGGCATGCGCCAGCGCCTTGGTTTCGCCCAGGCCCTGCTGGGCAGGCCACAACTGCTGTTCCTGGACGAACCCACCAACGGCCTGGACCCGGAGGCCATCCGCGAGTTCTACGCCATCCTGCGCGGCCTCAAGCAGGAGGGCGTGACCGTGATCCTGACCTCCCATATCCTGGCCGAGATCCAGGAGCGGGTGGACCGGCTGGCCATTATGACCGCCGGTCGTATCCGCGCCCTGGGTACCGTGCAGGCGCTGCGCGAGGAGATGTCCCTGCCGCTGTGGATCGAGGTGCGCCCCGGCACTGGCAGCCTGGAACGGGTGCGCGCCCTGCTGGCGGGCCTCCATGTGCCTCAGGTGGAGGAGCGCGGCGATGAACTCATCCTGCGCTGTCCGCGCAGCATGAAGATGACGGTGCTGGAGGCGCTCACCGCCTCCAGCGTGGAGGTGCTGGACGTGCACATCCGCGAGCCCTCCCTGGAGGATGTGTTTTTCGGTTTTTCCGACCTGGAGGCCGGGCATGGAAATTAGGCAGGTCGGCATCATCGCCGGTAAGGAATTCTGGGATCGCATCCGCAACCGCTGGGTGCTGGCGGTGGCCCTGGTGTTCACGGTGTTTGCCCTGGTCATCGCCTATTTCGGCGGTGCCCAGCAAGGCACGGTGGGCTTCCGTTCCATCGAGTTCACCATCGCCAGCCTGGTGAGCCTGGTGATCTATCTCATTCCGCTCATCGCCCTGGTGCTGGGTTTCGACGCAATCGTCGGCGAGCGCGAGCGCGGCTCCCTGGACCTGCTGTTGTCCATGCCCATCACCCGCTTCGAACTGCTGCTGGGCAAGTACCTCGGCCTGGCCGCGGCACTGGCCTTTTCCACCCTGGCGGGCTTCGGCCTGGTAGCGGTGGTGCTGTCCACCCAGCTGAGCATGAACGCCCTGTTCCATTACTTCGGCTTCATGCTCAGCTCCGTGTTGCTGGGCATGGCCTTCCTGAGCCTGGCGGTCATGCTGTCGGTGTTCGCCAGCGACCGCACCCGTGCCTCCGGCCTGGCCATCGCCCTGTGGTTCTTCTTCGTGCTGGTATTCGACCTGCTGCTGCTGGGCGCGCTGGTGGTCACCGGCGGCCAGTATGGCGGCGAGATCTTCCCCTACCTGCTGTTGCTCAATCCGGCGGACGTGTTCCGCATTCTCAATATCTTCAGCCTGGAAGAGGTACGCACCCTCTACGGCCTGGCCACCGTGTTCCCCGGCCGACTGGCCGAACCCTGGCTGCTCACCCTGGTGATGCTGGCCTGGATCGCCGCCCCGCTGGGCATTGCCGCATGGAGATTCCGCAAATGAAACCCGCACTGATCCTCTTGGCAAACAGGTCACTTTGCAGGTCGGGCCTCAGCCCGACATGTCGGGCTGAGGCCCGGCATGCGAAAGGTCTCCTGCTTGCCGTCCTGCTCTCCGCGCTCGCGCTGGCGGCCTGCGGACAATCCGACACCACGGCCGGGTTGGAACCCGTGACCATCAGCGGCGGCACCTCCTGCGCCCTGGACGGCATGCTGCTGGCGGACTATCCCGGTCCCAAGGCGCAGATCCACTATGCCGGGCGCGACGAACCGGACTTCTTCTGCGATACCGTGGAGATGTTCCATATCTACCTGAACCCGGAAATCGTCCAGCCGGTGCGTGGGCTTTACGTTCAGGACATGGGCAGTACCGACTGGGACGATCCCCGGGATAACTGGATCGATGCGCGCAGCGCCTTCTACGTGCTCGGTTCCTCGCGCCGCGGCGCCATGGGGCCGACCCTGGCAAGCTTTGCCAGCGAGGAGGCCGCGCTGCAGTTTGCCAAGGAATTCGGTGGCCAGGTACTGGATTTCGAGGAGGTCACCCCCGACCAGGTGATCCTCGACGGCGGTGCGCAGCACGACACGAGGATGTAGCCATGGTGGATTTCTTCAAGGATCTCGATTATGAAACCGCCACCGAGGTGGAGGCGCTGACGGGGCTGATCTATGAGTTGCGCCAGAACCGCAACGACCTGCTGGACAGCTGCGCGGTGCCCGACGACGGTGCCTTGCTGGAACGGATCAATGCGGGCGAGCTGGACGAACATCCCGGTTACGAGCAGTACCTGGCGGCGCGCATCCTGGCGGACACCTGCGAGACCGCGCGCCAGCTGGTAGCGGAAAAACTGCAGGAGGCGCAACGCCGATGAGTATCCATCTCGAGCTGGCGGCCATGATCGATGCGGAATTTTCCGACCAGCTGGCGGGCCCCCTGGAATCGCGCCAGGACGCCCTGGTGGTGGGCTTGCGGAATGGCGTGCGGCTGACCATCCATTATGCCGGCCAGGATGCCTATTCCCTGCGCTGGCAGTTCGAGGGAGGCGAGGCCGGTATCGATACCGCACCCCTGCATCGCGGCCTGACCACCTTCCCCCACCATTACCACGCCCCCGATGGCCAGGTGCTGGCCGATCCCCTGACCAGCCCCGAGTACGCGCCGCGGGATAACCTGCGACGCCTGTTGCAGGCGCTGGCGCGGAGTCCCCGGCTGGACACGCCAGTG
>JAIVHA010000030.1:4653-10777 GCA_020201295.1 Lysobacteraceae bacterium
GTCTGCGGCATGTACCCGGCACGCTACCCGCGCTGGGCGGCGCAACTGATCTTCAAGGACGGCAAGGCAGTTTTCTTCGATTCACCCCTGGAGCTGTTCCGCTTCCTGCTGGACATGGGGCATTACCACGACGCCCATGGCCCGGACGATGTGGCGCGTGCCTATGTCAGCGACGCAGGGGATGGTCGCTGGGTATCCATTGTGGAGGCGCATTTCGTGGAGGGTTCAGGATTGCTGGGCCCGATGCGTAACCCGGACCTGCCCGCATTCGCGGAGCTGGAGGCCGCGGAGACCTTCGTGGCCGAACGGGGCGGACGCCTGATACGCATGGAGCAGGTCACACTGGACCTGCTCCATGCGCTGGAGGGTGCGGGCCACCCGCAGTAGCAGTTCCTTACTGGGATTGTTCCACCATGTAATCGACGGCGGCCTTGGTGTTTTCGTCGCTCAGGGAGGGGTTGCCGCCCTTGGCGGGCATCATGCCCTTCTCGCCGGTGAAGCCCTCGATGGAATGCTTGTACAGCACGTCCATGCCCTGGGCGATACGGGGTGCCCATTCATCCTGGTTGCCGGGAATGGGTGCACCGGCGGCGCCGGAGGCGTGGCACATGGCGCAGGTCATGCCGTAGGCCTTCTTGCCGGCTGCGTTGGTCGGTGCCTCCGGTGCGGCAGCCGTGGCTTGCGGTGCGGCGCTTTTGGTCGGGGGCGCCGGCGGAGCCGACTGCGCGGTCTCTTCCTGCTGGCCGCAGGCGGCGAGCAGCAGGGCAGTGGTGGCGGTCAGGATAAGGATGATCTGCTTCATGTCGGGCTCCTAGAGTTGATTGTTACGGGTCGCGTCTGCCGAGTGGACACAGGTCCAGGATCGCCATGCAGGTCGCAAGGATAAAAGAAGTTCGAAGTATACCACTTTCATTCGGGCCTGAAGCCTGCCTGGGTCAAGGCGCCCGAGCCCATCCTGTAGTGGATTGGCGACAGATTGGGAATCACGGCTGGTTGTGCGACTATACCCGGGATTCCACCGCTGCGCACTTGACCGGGCACGGGGGGACGGCGCTAGCGTGGGGCCGTCTGAATGCAACCGCTGTATATCACTCATCCAAGGAGAATAAAATGTCGATCAATCCTGCTAAATTCCTGCTTGGTCTCGTGTGCGCCCTGGCCCTCGCGGCAGGGTCCTTCAGTACAGCCTTTGCCGGCATGGTCGGTACCGAACAGCTGCTGGTTGCCGAACAGGTGCAGATGGACCGCGTGCAATTGCTGGCCACCCTGTCCCGCGCCGAAGTGAAGCAGCAGCTGAGCGACATGGGCGTGGATCCCCGCCAGGCCGCCGAGCGTGTGGCGCGCATGACCGATGCCGAGATCGCGGCGCTGTCCGAGGGCCTTGGCGACCTGCCGGCCGGTTCGGGCGTGCTGGGCGCCGTCGTGTTGATCTTTGTCGTATTCGTCATCACCGACGTGATCGGCGCCACGGACATCTTCCCCTTCATCCATCCGGTCAACTAGCCAGGGGGGCTTAACCCCTGCTTGCGGGCCATTTTCCCATCGGCCTGGCGGCACTGTTGGTCAGCCTGCTGCTGGCTGGCTGCGCTGCGGTCCCGCAGACCCGTTCGTTGACGGCATCCCCGCCGGCCGGGCTGCCGGAAGACATCGAGCTCGTCGATGTGCCCTTTTTCCCACAAGAGGCCTATCAATGCGGCCCCGCTGCCCTGGCCACCCTGTTACAGGACCAGGGCGTCCCGGTGGCGCCCGAAGCACTGGTGCCCGAGGTCTATGTGCCGGCCCGGCAAGGCAGCCTGCAGGCGGAGATGCTGGCGGCGGCCCGGGCACGCGGGCTGGTGGCCTATCCCCTGCGCCCCGAACTGGACGCGATCCTGCGTGAAGTGGCCGCTGGGCGGCCGGTGCTGGTGCTGCAGAACCTGGGCCTTGCCTGGCTGCCGTACTGGCACTATGCCGTGATCGTGGGCTATGACCTGGCGCGTGGTGAGATCGTGCTGCGCTCCGGCCTGCATGAGCGTCATGTGAATGGCTTCGCGCGCTTCGAGCGTACCTGGCGCCGCGCCGGCCGCTGGGCCTTCGTGGTGACCCCGCGACCGCCGCCGAGGCCTATGCGACGGCCACGCGCCACTGGCCGGAGCAAGCGGCAGGCTGGTTCGGCCTGGCGAACTCGCACTACGCCCTGGGTCGCTATGCCGAAGCGGAAACCGCGCTGCGTTCACTGCTGAAACGTGAGCCAGGCTTGGCCATGGCCTGGAACAACCTGGCCCATGTGCTGGCGGCACGCGGCTGCGGTGCACAGGCGCGCCAAGCCGCCGCCCGCGCCCTGCGGGTGGAGCCGCATGACACCCGCTACCGGAGCACCGCGGAGCAGATGCAGGAAGTGACGGAAGGCGAGTGTTTCAATGGGGTCAGACTCGATTGACCCCTGTAGGAGCGGCCTTCGGCCGCGAACCGTTGTGGCAATCCCGTTCGCGGGCAGAGCCCGCTCCTACAAGGGCCTGTGGGTAACAACGGGGTCGGGCTTGTATGGCACTCAGTATCGATTGGCGCCATGGCCGGTTTCCTGACGGGATCTTGAATAAGATCAATCCTCGGACTTGTGCTTGTACTCGCACAGGTCCTCGATCACGCAACTGCCACAGCGCGGTTTGCGCGCGATGCAGGTGTAACGCCCGTGCAGAATGAGCCAGTGGTGGGCATCCTGGCGGAATTCCTCCGGCGTGAACTTCTCCAGCTTGCGCTCCACTTCCAGCACGTTCCTGCCCGGGGCGATGCCGGTGCGGTTGGCGACGCGGAAGATGTGGGTGTCCACGGCGATGGTGGGCTGGCCGAAGGCGGTATTGAGGATGACATTGGCGGTCTTGCGGCCCACGCCGGGCAGGGCCTCCAGGGCGGCGCGTTCGTGCGGCACCTTGCCACCATGTTGTGTCACCAGCATTTCGCAGGCCTTGATGAGGTTTCTGGCCTTGGTGTTGAACAGGCCGATGGTCTTGATGTGTTCCTTCAGGCCTGCCTCGCCCAGCTTCAGCATGGCCGCCGGCGTCTTCACCTTCCTGAACAGGGCGGCGGTGGCCTTGTTGACGCCCTTGTCGGTGGCCTGGGCCGACAGCACCACCGCCACCAGCAGCTGGAATTCGTTGCCGTAGAGCAGCTCGGTGGTGGGGGCGGGATTTTCGGCGCGCAGGCGGGTGAAGATCTCGATCCGTTTCTGTCGGTTCATGCCGGCTGGCTGGCGGGGGCGGCCTCGGGTTCCTCGAGCTGACGGGGTCTGGCGTGCAGGCGGCCGTCGATGACATTCTTCAGGGCGATGAGCAGGCCCAGGCCGATGAAGGCGCCCGGCGGCAGGATGGCGATGAGGAAACCACGATAATCGGCCAGGATGGTGATGCCGAGGTCGCGCGCCGCTTCGCCGAACATGAGGTGGGCGTTGGCGAACAGGGTGCCCTGGCCGATGATCTCGCGCATGCCGCCCAGGGCCATGAGCACCAGGGTGAAGCCGATGCCCATGGTCAGGGCATCGATGAAGGAAGGCAGTACCGGCTGCTTGGAGGCGAAGGCCTCGGCGCGACCGATGATGGCGCAGTTGGTGACGATCAGGGCGATGAAGATGCCGAGGATGACCAGGCTGGAGGTGATGGCCAGCAGCGGACACAGGCCGAGCAGCTGCACCAGGCCGACGTTGTTGGTCCAGAGACCGTCACGGGCGATGGTCTTGAGTTCGCTGTTTGCCATCTGCGTTCTGCCTTCGGTTACAGGATTTCCTGGCGGTCATGTAGGAGCGGGCTCTGCCCGCGAATGAACCAGGCACGAACCGTTCGCGGGCAGAGCCCGCTCCTACGGGCGGTACATCGAACCTTGTAGGAGCGGCCTCCGGCCGCGAACCGGCGGCGCTCCGAACCGTTCGCGGCCGGAGGCCGCTCCTATTCGGGTTCGGTCGGCGGCGCGAACAGCTTGTCGCGGTGCTGTTCGAAGTATATCAGGCTTTTACGCACCGCATTCACCACCGCGCGCGGGGTTACCGTGGCGCCGGTGAACTGGTCGAACACGCCGCCGTCACGGCGTACCCGCCACTGGGCGGCGGGGGGATCGCCGAGACTGCGGCCAGTGAAATCCAGGATCCAGTCGCTGCGTTCGGCCTCTATGGCATCGCCCAGCCCCGGGGTTTCCCGGTGGCTGAGCACCCGCACACCAATCAGGGTGCCTTCGGGGTCGATGCCCACCAGCAGCCGGACGGCACCGCTATAGCCATCCGGGGCCTCCGGTGTCAGCACCAGGGCCACCGGTTCGCCATCGCGACGCGCACGATAGACCTGTACAGGATCACGTCTGCCGAGCAGGGTAGGATCCCGCACCTCGATGACATCGCGGAACAGGTCGTTGGTGTGGCTGTCCGGCGGCACCAGCACATGCAGGTTGCGCAGCAGGGCGGCGCGTTCATTGGCGGCAATGCGTGCCTTGGTGTTCTCGAAGGTGTAGGCCACCAGTGACGCACCGATGATGGTGAACAGGCTCAACAGGATGCCGGTGAACAGGATGGTGCGGTAACGCATGTCAGCCCTTGTGCCCGAAGCTGCGCGGCCGGGTGTAGTAATCGATGGTGGGTGCCGCCATGTTCATGAGCAGCACGGCAAAGGCCACCCCATCGGGATAGCCGCCCCAGGTGCGGATGACATACACCAGCAGGCCGATGCCGGCGCCGAAATAGAGACGACCACGAGCCGTGGTGGCGGCCGACACGGGATCGGTCGCGATGAAGAAAGCACCGAGCATGGCGGCGCCACTGAACAGGTGAAACAGTGGCGAGGCATACTGATCCGAATCACCCAGGTGGAACAGGCCGGAGACCAGGAACAGGGTGCCCAGCACGGCCACCGGGATCTGCCAGCGGATCACCTTGAAGTAGAGCAGCACCAGCCCCCCCACCAGGAACCAGAAATTGATCCATTCC
Source organism: Lysobacteraceae bacterium (assembly GCA_020201295.1). Taxonomy (GTDB): domain Bacteria; phylum Pseudomonadota; class Gammaproteobacteria; order DSM-19610; family DSM-19610; genus JAIVHA01. The sequence goes on from JAIVHA010000030.1 coordinate 9,599, forward strand.
CAACCGGTGCCGCCATAGTTTCCGAACAGGGGGCTGGTGGTGATTTCCGACAGCGTTTCGTCGAGACCCAGCCGCGTCTTCATGCTGTCCAGTGGTGTGGCCGCGGTGAGCGCGTCGATACCAAGGCCAGGTGGCAGGGCGCCGGTGAACACCAGCCGCAGGCTGTCGACCAGGTCCAGGGATGTGGCGCCCAGTGAAGTGGGCGGCACCCACAGGGTCATCTCTCGCGGGAAGGAGATCAACAGCACCACGTAGCCGATCATGGCCGGGTTGAAGGGGTTGTAGCCAAGCCCGCCATAGAGATGCTTGGCCAGCACGATGGCGAACAGGGTGCCGAGGACCGCGATCCACCAGGGCGCCAGCGGCGGCAGCGCCAGGGCCAGCAGCAATCCGGTGACCGGGGCACTGAAGTCCGCCAGGGTAGGCAACACCGGGCGGCTGCGCAGGCGTAGCATGAGGGCCTCGGCCGCCACCGCCGTCGCACCCGCGAGCAGCAGGTTGATGAGCACACCCCAGCCCAGCACCCACCAGGCGCAGAGAATGCCGGGCAATAGGGCGAGCATGAGCAGTTGCATCATGCGCGCCACCTGGGATGGCACCGGGAGATGGGGCGAGCTGGGGGTGGGAAAATCCATCAGTCCTGCGCTCCACTGTCGGTGTCGGTCTTGTGGTTCCGGGCGGCACGGCGGCGGTTGGCCTCCTCGATCTGGCGCTGTTGCTCGGGCGTGAGGTTATCGGTGTTGCGGGGTGCGTCGTCGGCCTCGGTCTTGCGGGCCTTGACCCGTTCCAGGGCGGCGGCGATGGCGGCCTTCCTGGGGTCGTCATCGCCCGCCGGGGTATCCAGTGCCTTGCGCTTCTGTTTGTGGCGTTCAGCCTTCTCGCGCTTCTCCCGTTCCAGGCGTTCGAGACGGAATTCGTGGCGCTGGCGGGCGAGGTCTGCCTTCTCGCGTTCACGCTCCTGATCCCAGATCTCCGTCTTGGCGTAGCGGAAATATTGCACCAGGGGGATGTGGCTGGGACACACCTGGGCGCAACAGCCACATTCGATGCAGTCGAACAGGTCGTATTCCTGCACCGCGTCGAGGTCACGCGCATGGGCATGCCAGTAGAGTTGCTGTGGCAACAGGTTCGCGGGGCAGGCCACGGCGCATTCGCCGCAGCGGATACAGGGCAGCTGTG
>JAIVHA010000030.1:10967-17342 GCA_020201295.1 Lysobacteraceae bacterium
CTCGATGCCCTCGTCCGGACCCTGTGCCAGGGCTGCGCGCAGGGCCTCCATGGCCTCTGGCTTGTTGTCTTCCACGCCGATGACGCACTGGGCGGCATTCAGCACATGGCGCAGGATGCGCAGCCCCGCAATGATGTCCGCGGCTCGTTCCCGCATCAGCAGGTCATCACAGCTGATATAGGGTTCGCACTCGGCACCGTTGAGCACCAGCAGGTCGATCCTGCGTTCGAGCCCGGTATTGAGTTTCACCGAGGCGGGGAACCCGGCCCCGCCCAGGCCAACGATGCCGGCGTTGCGGATCAGGTTGCGCAGTTCGACCGGGTCCCGTTGCAGGGCATCATCCACCCCGGCGAGCGTTGGCAACCATTCATCCTTGCCATCGGTATCGATGACGATACAGGGGGCGGACAGGCCGGAGGGATGTGGTACCGGGAGTTCGGTGATCGCCACCACCGTGCCGGAGCTGCTGGCATGCACCGGGGCACTGATATAGCCCTCGGCGGCGGCAATCATCTGCCCCTTGTAGACCCGCTCGCCGGGCTTGACCAGTGGCACGGCGGGAATGCCAATGTGCTGGGACAGGGGCAGGATCAGCTGTCTGGGCAGGGGCAGGCGCGCGATCGGCCGGCTGGTGCCGAGGCCCTTGTGAGAGACCAGGCGCAGGCCGCCGGGGAAGCGATGCAGGTGGCTGAAGTCGTAGCTCATACCTTCGCCGCCTGGATGAGTTCCCGCAGGTTCATGCCGCTGGCCTCGTCATCGGGACTGGGCCATTTCCAGGATTCGATATCGGTCTTCACCGTCACCATGTGGATGCAGTCCACCGGGCAGGGTGCCAGGCAGAGTTCGCAGCCGGTGCATTCGCTTTCGATGACCGTGTGCATCTGCTTGGCGGCTCCGAGGATGGCATCCACCGGGCAGGCCTGGATACACAGGGTGCAGCCGATACAGACGTTCTCGTCGATGATGGCGACGCGCTTGCCCTTGTGTTCGCCGTGTTCCTCGTTGAGGGGCACGAAATCACGGCCCAGCAGGTCGGCCAGGGCACGGATGCCGGCCTCGCCCCCGGGCGGGCACTGGTTGATCTCCGCCGTGCCGGCGGCGATGGCCTCGGCGTAGGGGCGGCAGCCGGGAAAGCCGCACTGGCCGCACTGGGTCTGGGGCAGGATGGCGTCGATCTGGTCCACCACCGGGTCCGACTCGACGTGAAAGCGGATGGCGGCGAAGCCCAGCATCAGGCCGAACAGGCCACCCAGCACACCGAGCGCCAGCATGGCGGCGAGGATGGGGTAGGCCGCGAGCAGTTCCATGCCCGTGCTAGCCTTTGACCAGGCCCGAGAAGCCCATGAAGGCCAGTGACATCAGGCCGGCGGTGATCAGGGCGAGGGCCGGGCCCCGGAAGGCCCGCGGCGCGTCGCCAACCGCGATGCGTTCGCGCATGGCGGCGAACAGGATCAGTACCAGCGAGAAACCCAGCGCGGCACCGAAGCCATATACGGCGGACTGCAGGAAGCCGTGCTGGTGCTGCACATTGAGCAGGGCCACGCCGAGCACGGCGCAGTTGGTGGTGATGAGCGGCAGGAAGATGCCCAGCACCTGGTAGAGCAGGGGGCTGGTCTTGTGCACGAACATCTCGGTAAGTTGCACCACCACGGCGATGACCAGGATGAAGGTGATGGTGCGCAGGAATTCCAGCCCCAAAGGCGCCAACAGGTATTCATTGGCGAGATAACTGCACACCGAGGACAGGGTCAGCACGAAGGTGGTGGCCAGCGCCATGCCGGTGGCGGTCTCCAGCTTGCGCGACACGCCCATGAAGGGGCACAGGCCGAGGAACTGCACCAGCACGAAGTTGTTCACCAGCACGGTGCTGATCAGGATGAGGAAGAACTCGGTCATGTCGGTTGCTGTTTCCGCTACCTATTGGTGTTTGAATGCCTCGAAGTCGTCATTGCGAGCGAAGCGCGGCAATCCCGAAACGCGAAATCCGGCGGTTGGAGATTGCCGCGCTTCGCTCGCAATGACGGAACAATCAGGGGCTCCTTGATGAATGCCCGGCCTTACTTTACCCGCATGCCCGGCTGCGCACCTTCATCGGGGTGCAGCACCCATAGCTGGTCACCGCCGGGGCCGGCGGCCAGCACCATGCCCTCGGAGATGCCGAACTTCATCTTGCGCGGCGCCAGGTTGGCCACCATCACCGTGAGCTTGCCCTCCAGGTCGGTAGGGGCATAGGCCTGCTTGATACCGGCGAAGACATTGCGGGTCTCGCCGCCGCCGATGTCCAGGGTGAGCTGCAACAGCTTGTCGGCCCCTTCCACGGCACCTGCCTTGAGTATGCGCGCGATGCGCAGGTCGAGCTTGGCGAAATCCTCGATGCCGATGCTGTCGGCGATGGGATCGCGCGGCGGTCCGGCGGCGGTTTCCGCGGCCGGCTCAGCGGTGACGGCCAGGTCTTCGCGCGAGGCGGCGGTCATGGCCTCGATGGCGGCGGGATCGATGCGCGTCATCAATGGCTTGAACGGGGCGATAGTCTGACCAAGGAGTGGCGTGCTCACACTGTTCCAGGTCAAGGGCTCGATTTGCAGGAATGCTTCCACCTGCTCGGCCATGGCCGGCAGCACCGGCTTCAGATAGACCATGAGCACCCGGAACAGGTTCAGACCCTGGGTGCAGATGGCCTGCACCCGTTGCTCCTGCCCTTCCTGCTTCGCCAGCACCCAGGGCTTCTGCTCATCGATGTACTGGTTGGCGCGGTCGGCCAGGGCCATGATCTCGCGCATGGCGTGGCCGAATTCCCGCTTCTCGTACAGGCCGGCGATCTCGCTTGCGCAGCGCGCGAAGGTGTCCTGGAGGTCAGGGTCCGGCAACTCGGCGGCGAGCTTGCCATCGGACAGCTTGCCGATGAAGCCGGCGCAGCGGCTGGCGATGTTCACCACCTTGCCCACCAGGTCGGCGTTCACGCGCTGGCTGAAGTCCTCCAGGCTGAGGTCCAGGTCATCGACGCCGCCGGACAGCTTGGCGGCGAAGTAGTAGCGCAGGTATTCGGGGTTCAGGTGGTCCAGGTAGGTGCGCGCCTTGATGAAGGTGCCGCGCGACTTGGACATCTTCTGGCCGTTCACCGTCAGGAAGCCGTGGGCAAAGATGGCGCTCGGGGTACGGAAGCCGGCGCCTTCCAGCATGGCGGGCCAGAACAGGGCATGGAAATAGATGATGTCCTTGCCGATGAAATGATACAGCTCGGCATCGCTGTCGCGTCCCCAGAAGCCCTCGAAGTCGAGCCCGGTCTTGTCGCACAGGGCCTTGAAGCTGGCCATGTAGCCGATGGGCGCATCCAGCCAGACATAGAAGTATTTGCCCGGGGCATCGGGGATCTCGAAGCCGAAGTAGGGTGCGTCGCGGGAGATGTCCCAGTCCCGCAGGCCGTCCTGGAACCATTCACCGAGCTTGTTGGCCACTTCCGGCTGCAGGTGGCCGGCGCGCGTCCATTTCTTCAGCATGTCCGCGAAGTCGCCGAGCTGGAAGAAATAATGTTCCGAATCCCGTTCCACCGGCGTGGCACCGGAGATGGCCGAGCGCGGGTTCTTCAGGTCGGTGGGCGCATAGGTGGCGCCACAGGCCTCGCAGGAATCGCCATACTGGTCGGCAGCGCCGCAGCGCGGGCACTCGCCCTTGATGAAGCGGTCCGGCAGGAACATCTCCTTCTCGGGATCGTAGGCCTGCGTAATGGTGCGCGTCTTGATGTGGCCGCCCGCCTGCAGGGCACGGTAGATGCGCGTGGCCAGTTCCCGGTTCTCGTCCGAATGGGTGCTGTGGTAGTGGTCGAAGCCAACCTGGAAGTCGCGAAAATCGGCGCGGTGCTCCTCGCCCACCCGGGCGATCAGGTCCTCGGGGGAGAGGCCCTCGGCCTGGGCGCGCAGCATGATGGGGGTGCCGTGGGCATCGTCGGCACAAACGTAGTAGCATGCATGCCCGCGCATCTTCTGGAAGCGGACCCAGATGTCCGTCTGGATGTATTCCACCAGGTGGCCCAGGTGGATGGAACCATTGGCGTACGGCAAAGCACTGGTGACCAGGATGCGGCGGGGCGACTCGTTCATGCGCTAACTGTCTTGTATGTAAGCAAATTTGCCACGGGGGCGGGGCGCCTACAGTAGCAATTTCGGGGCCTGGCCGCCACCGCTACGGGTTCCATGGGGCCAGGCTACGGCAGGATGGGCGGGCAGGTGTGAAAACCCGTGCGACTGTGTGCCTGCCACTCTGCACGCCGTACTACACAGGGCGGGAATTTTTTGTATAATACCCGATCGTTTTTGTCAGGAATTAGGGGCGCGGATGGTCCGCCACCCCGCTCGGAGGTTAAGCAAAATGGCTGATGTATCCCAAGTGGAATCACTCCTCAAGGAGTTCGTGGATCCCTACCTGCAGAAGGACCTGGTCTCCACCAAGTGCGTGAAGGACATCAAGGTGGACGGCGACAAGGCCACCGTCGACGTGGTCCTGGGATACCCGGCCGAGGGCTACAAGGCCGACCTGGCCGCCAAGCTGAAGGAAAAACTGGCCGCCGCCGGTATCGACGCCACCGTCAATGTGAGCAGCAAGATCGTCGCCCACCAGGTGCAGAAGGGCGTCAAGACCATCGAGGGCATCAAGAATATCATCGCCGTGGCCTCCGGCAAGGGCGGCGTGGGCAAGTCCACCACCGCCGTGAACCTGGCCCTGGCCCTGACCGCCGAGGGCGCCAAGGTGGGCATCCTGGATGCCGATATCTATGGCCCCAGCCAGCCGCGCATGCTGGGCGTGCACGGCAAGCCGGAATCCAAGGACGGCAAGACCCTGGAGCCCATAATGAGCTATGACCTGGAGGCCATGTCCATCGGTTTCCTGGTGGACGAGGAAACCCCCATGATCTGGCGTGGCCCCATGGTCACCCAGGCCCTGCAACAGCTGCTCAATGACACCAACTGGGGCGAGCTCGACTACCTGGTCATCGACCTGCCGCCGGGCACCGGCGACATCCAGCTGACCCTGGCGCAGCAGATTCCCGTCAGCGGTGCCGTCATCGTCACCACCCCGCAGGACATCGCCCTGCTGGATGCCCGCAAGGGCCTCAAGATGTTCGAAAAGGTGGAAGTACCGGTGTTGGGCATCGTGGAGAACATGAGCACCCACATCTGCTCCAACTGCGGCCACGAGGAACACATCTTCGGCCAGGGCGGCGGCCAGAGCATGTCCGACCAGTACGACGTGGACTTCCTCGGCGCCCTGCCCCTGGACATCCGTATCCGCGAGGAAACGGACAGCGGCAAGCCCACGGTGGTGGCCGAGCCCGACAGCCGCATCGCCCAGATCTACCGCGACATCGCGCGCCGGACCGCCGCCAAGCTGTCCATGCAGGCCAAGAACTACGCGGCCAAGTTCCCCTCCATCGTCATCCAGAACAACTGACGCGGGCGGGGTAAAGCCGCACGGCGCCGGAGGGCATTCCGGGGCCGCGCGGCTTTTTTCTTGCCCGAAAATGCCGCCGATTGGCAGGTGCTGCCATACCCGGTAGAATCCGCAGGCTTATTGCCGCATACAGATCATGGCGGCGGCGCCCGGGGGTGGAGAACAGATGAGCATCAAGGCAGACAAGTGGATCCGCCGCATGGCGCGCGAGCAGGGCATGATCGAGCCCTTCGAGCCGGGGCAGGTGCGCGAGCACGAACAGACCGGCCGCATTATCTCCTACGGCACCTCGAGCTATGGCTACGATGTGCGCTGCGCCGACGAGTTCAAGATCTTCACCAACATCAACTCCGCCGTCGTCGATCCCAAGAACTTCTCCGCCGCCAGTTTCGTGGATGTGAAGTCCGACGTTTGCATCATCCCCCCCAACTCCTTCGCCCTGGCGCGCACGGTGGAGTACTTTCGCATCCCACGCAACGTGTTGACCATTTGCTTGGGCAAGTCGACCTACGCACGCTGTTTTCGTGGCGACCAACGCGTGGCGCTTGTGGATGGCACATCGGTTGCACTTGAGGACATGGCCCGGAGGGCTGACGAAGGTGAGGATTTTTGGGGTTACAGCGTGGGCGAGTTCGGGAGGATTATCCTCACCAAGCTCGAAGCGCCGCGCTGGATCGGGCGTGATGCGCTTATCGAGATCGTGCTTGATTCGGGTGAACCGATTCGCTGCACGCCGGATCACGTGTTTATCCGCCGCGACGGAACGACGGCACCGGCGGGGGAGTTGCATCCCGGCGATTCGCTTATGCCGCTCTATCGTGAATTGTTCCGCGGCTATGAAATGGTCTACCAGCCGATCAATGGACACTACATGCCGACGCACCGGCTCGCGGACGAGTGGAATCTTCGTCATGGCGTATATGCCGATGG
>JAIVHA010000178.1 GCA_020201295.1 Lysobacteraceae bacterium
GGCCAGCACATCGGGACGCCGCACCCGCAGGCGCATTTCCCGCCGATACATCTGGTAGGCGGTCAGGGATTTCAGCACGCTCATCCACTGAATGTTCTCGAAGGGCGTCAGCTCTCCACTCAGTCCCGGCAGCAGGGAGGCGGAACGTACGTCGATGATGCGGGTGGTCATGTCGGCCCGTTCCAGGTTACGGCCCATGCGCAGGAAATCGTAGCCCGCGTCGTGGGTCATGGTACCCGCCAGCATGCCGGTGATGGTTTGCGCGCCCAGGATCACCTGGCGCAGGTACTCCTCGCGCCGGCGTCGACCCTGGCTGCTGGCGGTGTGTTCCCGGGTCTGCAGGTACAGGTGGTTGATCTGCTCCCAGGCCTCACGGGGAATGATGTCGCGGATGGTGCGGGCGTTCTCCCGTGCCAGGTGCAGCGAACCCAGGATCGAGCCTGAGTTGGTGGTATCCGTGACCAGGAAGCGCACCACGTGGCGCTCATCCGCCTCTTCGAAGCGGGAATAGAACAGCTCTTCGCTGCCGGTGATATCGATGAGCGGTGCCCAGCCCAGGCGCACGCGCCGTGGGAGGTCCAGCAGCAAATGGCCGTTGACGTTGATCAGGCGCGCGGTGTTTTCCGCGCGCTCGATATAACGCGCCATCCAGTAGATCGTTTCAGCTACCCGGGACAACATGTTCAATCAGTCTCCATGTCGACCACCCAGGTATCCTTGCTGCCACCGCCCTGGGAGGAATTCACCACCGTGGAGCCCTTGCGCAACGCCACACGCGTCAATCCGCCGGTGGTCACATAGGTGTGTTCGCCACTGAGGATGAAGGGCCGCAGGTCCAGGTGGCGCGGTTCCACACGGTTACCCACCAGGGTGGGCGCGGTGGACAGGTTCAGCATGGGCTGGGCGATATAGTTGCGCGGATCGTGGCGAATCAGGTTGATGAATTTGTCGCACTCTTCGCGACTGGCCTGTGGCCCGATGAGCATGCCATAGCCACCCGATTCGTTGGCGGGCTTGACCACCAGTTTGTCGATATTGGCGATGACATAATCCCGCTCGGGCTTGTTGATACAGCGATAGGTAGGCACGTTGGGGATGAGGGGATCCTGGTCCAGGTAATACTTGATGATTTCGGGCACGTAGGAATAGACCACCTTGTCATCCGCCACCCCGGCACCCGGCGCGTTGGCCAGCGCCACGTTGCCGGCCTTCCAGGCACGCATCAGGCCAGGTACGCCAAGCATGGAATCGGGATCGAATGCCTCCGGATCCAGGAACATGTCATCGATGCGCCGGTAGATGACATCCACCCGTGACGGACCCTCGATGGTGCGCATGTAGACGATGTCGTCGGTGCCCACCACCAGATCGCTGCCCTCGACGAGTTCAGCACCCATCTGCTGAGCCAGGTAGGCATGCTCGAAATAGGCGGAGTTGAAAACCCGGCAGAATGTTGTAGTCTTCGAACAGCTCCGGGAATACCCGCTTCATGACCTGGCGGTTTTCCAGCATGTAGGAGACGCCGGAGGGCACGCGCAGATTGTCTTCCAGGACATAGAGAGTTCCATCCGCATCGCGCACCAGGTCACTGCCGCAGATATGCGCCCATACCCGGTGCGGTGGATTTACGCCGATACATTGGGGGCGGAAGTTTTTCGAGTCGGCCAGCAAGGACTCGGGGAACACGCCATCCTTGACGATACGCTGGTCGTGATACAGGTCATCGATGAACAGGTTGAGGGCCTTCACCCGCTGTTCGAGCCCCGCTTCCACCTGCTGCCATTCACGCCGGTCGATGATGCGCGGGATGATGTCGAAGGGCCAGGCGCGATCGATGGCACCTTCCTCCTCGGTATAGATCCGGAAGGTGATGCCCATGACATGGATGGCAGTCTCCGCTGCGGCCTTGTACTCCTGAATATCGGGGTCCTTGAGGGCGCGCAGATACTTGCACAGGGCCTGGGCGGCGGGTCGGGGACGACCGGCCACCCGGATCAGCTCGTCATGGAATCCCTTGACCTTGTAACTGCCCCAGCGAATCGCCATGCAAAATCCTGTGTGGCTGAAAAATTCTGTTTCGAGCTTAACGCGGATGCGGGCCAAAGCGCAAACAGGTTCTGGATGACCCGTTTCTGCATTATACTGTAGGAGCGGGCTCTGCCCGCGAACATTTTCGGGCAGAGCCCGCTCCTACAATCTCCGGATCCATGCGGGTACCGAACCCATGACCTACTGCCTGTCCATTCGCGTCAACAAGGGGCTGATCTTCGCCTCTGATTCCCGCACCAATGCCGGGGTCGACTACGTTACCACCTACAGCAAGATGCATCGCTTCGTATGGCCCGGTGAACGGGTCTGCATCCTGCTCACCGCCGGCAACCTGGCCACCTCCCAGGCGGTGATCAACCAGATCAGCAAGGATCTGGAGCGGAAGGATTGCGAACGCAACCTGCGCAAGGTTCCGCATCTCTACGATGCCGCGCACTACATCGGTTCCCTCAGCCAGGCCGAGCAGAAACAGCATTCGGGGGCCATGGAGCGCACCAAGATCAATGCCGAGGCCAGCTTCATCCTCGGCGGGCAGATCCCCGGCCGCCCACCGGAGATCTACCTGATCTACCCGCAGGGCAATTACATCAGCGCCTCGCCGGAAACCCCCTTCCTGCAGATCGGCGAAAACAAGTACGGAAAGCCCATCCTGGATCGCATCATCAGCGCGAATACCACCCTGGAGGACGCGGCTCGCTGCGCCCTGGTGTCCATCGACTCCACCATTCGCAGCAACATCTCCGTGGGACCGCCGCTGGAGCTGGCCATCTACGAGACCGACAGTCTGGCGGAACCCCGGCACATCACCCTGGGGCTCAATTCACCCTTGTACAAGTCACTGCAAAAACGCTGGAACGAGGGCCTGCGCCGCAGCTTCCAGCGTCTGCCCCGCTTCGACTGGGAAGAGCCTAACTGACGCTACGGATCACCTCATGGACGAAACGCAGCTTGTGAAGGGCCAGGTCGGAAAGAATGAAGGGATAGGCATCCGGCAACCCCATGCTGCGGTTGAGGGCATTGAGGCCCACACTCAGGTGGTCCCAATCGTGCAACAGGGTATTGAAACCTGCCGCATCGGCATCAGCCGGTGATGGTGACCGGGCCTCCTCACCATTCGTTGCCAGGGTACGCAAGCCGAAATCCTGGGCGGTTTCCAGGGTATCCACCATGTGCAGATAGTGGGCCCAGGTCTCGGCCCAGTCCTCCCAGGGATGGGAACTGGCATAGGCGCTGATCCAGCCGTTGTGCCAATCTCCACGCGGACCCTGCTGGTAATACGTATTGAGTGCCTGCTGGTAATCGAGCCGTTCGTCGCCAAAGCGTTCCCGAAAACCCTCCAGCCAGTGACCGCCGCGCACCAGTCGATCCCAGTAGTAGTGGCCGCATTCGTGGCGAAAATGTCCAAGCAGGGTACGGTAGCCCTCGTTCATCATTTCACGCATCTTTTCACGGGCGCTGTCCTGTGCCTCGCGGAGATTGATGGTGATCATGCCGGAGCGGTGCCCGGTCAATACCTGGCTGGCTTCATTGATCTGGTCGCTGAACTCATCTCCGCCCAATTCGTCTTCCATGAATTCGAAGGCCAGGCCGCGCACGGGGTCCTGGTCACGGCCGATGATGGGCAGGCGCAATTCACGCAAGGTATACAACAGGCGGCGCTTGGCCAGCTCGATGCGATGCCAGAGCTTGATATTCTCCTTGTCGCCGAGATTGGGAATGATGTGATTGAGGCGACAGGACGAACAGTAGCGACGCGTGTCCTCCTCCGGCACGAGCCAGTTACAAATATTATAGTCGCGGTGATTGGCGCATTGCCGATAACGGCGCCCGTCCAGGCAGGCCCGCCACATGCCATCCGTATCGGGCTCGAGGGCGGTGATCTGCAATTTTTCGCTGATGAATCCGAGCATGCGGCCGCAGGCCATGCACTGGCTGTTCTCGAAGAACAGGGTGTTGCCGCAAGTGCAGGAAAAGGTCTTCATCGGAAAGCCTGTCGATGGAAAAACAACCGGATGGCGGTCAGGACTGGAGTATGGCCTCAGTGTATCACAGCGCCAACCGCCCGCGGCTCAACCCAGCAACAGCTTCAGGCCCAGCAAGGCCAGAAATGCCGCGAAGAAGCGTTTCAGCAGGCGCTCCGGTATGCGGTGGGCCAGGCGCGCACCCAGGGGGGCGAACAGGACACTGGCTACGACGATACCCGCATAGGCCGGCAAATTGATATAACCCAGGCTCAAGGCTGGCAGTCCAACCTGACTCCAACCGGTGATCATGTACAGGATGGTTCCGGTTACGGCGATGGGCAGTCCGATGGCGGCAGAGGTGGCCACCGCCCGCCGCACCCCCACGTTGCACCAGGTCAAAAAGGGGACGCTCAGGGTACCGCCGCCGATACCCATCAAGGTGGACACGGCACCGATCAGCGTGCCGGCGAGCGTCATGCCCGGACGCCCCGGCAGCTGGCGATGCGGGCCCGGTACGACATCCAATGCCATCCGGATCGCCACCAGGAGAAGAAAAACAGCAAACGCCAGGCGCAGGATGTCACTGGGCAGGGCAGCCGCCAGGCTGGACCCGAGGATGCCACCCAGGATGATCCCCGGCGTGATTCGGACGAACACCGGCCACTCCACCGCACCGCGCCGGTGATGCGCACGCAGGGAGGACAGTGAGGTCGTGACGATCGTGGCCAGTGATGTGCCGATGGCCAGGTGCATGATCACGGACTCATCCACGCCCTGCCCGGCGAACACCAGCGCCAGCACTGGCACGATGACAAGGCCACCACCGATACCCAACAGACCGGCGAGCAGGCCCGCCAGGGCACCCATGGAGAGCAGAATCAAGAGGTCCATGCACTTCCCGCATCACGATCTTTGTCGCCGATTGTCATGGATCCGTTCGACATGGGCAATACATAAAAAAAGGCCCCACCAAGGGGCCTTGGACGTTGCCGGTTGAGCGGCTCTGTCAAATCAATCCATGATCCACGCGAGCCGTGTTACCTGGCTGCGGGCTTGATGTGATTCAGCGTTGGATATGAGAGATTTTGGTTCCCTCGATGCTGACCCCTGCCATCAACCCTTGCTGACTGAAGATAAAGGCATAGGCGTCATCCTTGAGCGAAGAGGTCGAAAGATTTTTTGCCACGCCTTCATCGACCACGACGATGGTAGGTCCGACACCGATCTCCCAGCCCTTGGTTTCCTCGATGTAGCGCACCGCTTCGTCGGTCATCAGGAAAACGGCATAGCCGTACGTCTGGGCACCGATCTGAAGACCCCAGGAACCCGTCACCGAATTATAGTAGTCGACGACTTTTGATCCTTTCATCAGGACGCCCTCACCGTAGCTGCCACCGAACACGAGACCCGCCTTCACGATATTCGGGAACACGAGCACAGCCTTGGCGGACTGTGAAAGGGTTTCGGCGACCGGGCTGGTCTGGTAGAGCGTCTTCAGTGCCTGCATGGAATCCTTGTTCAAATCCTCGGCGGTCGCGGCGCCCGCCTGACTCATGACACTGAACGACAGGATTGACGCGATCGCAAACAACATCGCCCGGAAATTGTTTTGTACTGTAACCATCTTGATACTCCTTTCTTGTCAGTTGTTCGGAACAAGAATAGTTACAAGAGATGGCTCAGTCTGTACGCTATCGAACATTTAAACAATACTTAGGGAATCTCTGATTTATTCGAATATTCTCGTCATTGCGAGCGCAGCGAAGCAATCTCCAAGCCATTGATCTACCGTAGCTTGAGATTGCTTCGCTGCGCTCGCAATGACGGTTTAGTGAATAAATCAGAGATTCCCTAGATATGCAAACCACCCGCACCAAACAACCCAAGCAAGCCAATCACGATCAAGTAGATGGCCACGATATAGTTCAACAGTCGCGGCACCAGCAGAATAAGAATGCCGGCGATCAGTGAAACCAGGGGTGCGATACTTAGCGTCATGTTCATGGTCGTCTCCTCGTCAATCAGGGTTATGCTGACAACATCAGCCTGGAGACTGTACACCACACCACAACCCGGCAGCATGCGAAACACAGAAATTACCTATGTTTTTGATAAATATATAGTTTATGAAGCCCGCCCGCTCCGTCATGCGCGCGTAGGCGGGCATGGCGAATCAATCGGAGCTGTTTTACTCCCACCGCAAGGCTCGACCTGCATCACAGCCTTCCATAAGCCGACCCACGCCCTATGTATGCTAGCGCCCAGACAAGCACCGACACTCATATCATCATTTGATATGCCAAGCCTGCAAAGAGGCCCTCAGCTAATGACCATATCCTGAACTTGGTTATTCACGCTTCACCCGCGCCATAGCCAGCCGTGCCGGATGTCAGGAGAATGCTCGTGCCAGTCACCAAACCTGTTTACGCCGTCACCAATCGCATTCTAGCGGCCTTGCCACTCACGGATCGCAAGCGTTTTCTATCCGCTTGCACGCCGGTCGAGCTTGCCCATGGCGAAGTACTTGCCGAACCCGGCGAGCAGATCAGTCACGTCTATTTCCCCATGGAAAGCTCGATTTCCCTGCTGACACCCACCATCGATGGCCACACGAGTCCGAAAGCAGGGCTGATCGGTGACGAAGGCATGCTTGGCATACACCTCATCCTGGGAGTGGATGTGTCACCATTGCGCGCGGTGGTACAATGCCCGGGACAGGCACTGCGCATGGACATCGCACCGTTTCTTCGCGAATTCAGAGCAAGCCATGCATTGCAGCAGGAGTTGAACCGTTATCTCTATGTCCTCCTGACCCAATTCGCGCAATCCGCGGCTTGCAACCGTTTTCATGTTGTGGAAGAACGACTGGCCAGTTTCCTGCCCATGACGCATGACCGGGCACACGCGGATGCGTTTCATGTCACGCACGAATATCTGGCCAGCATGCTCGGTGTGCGACGCGTAGGTGTGACAAAAGCCGCCAGCTCATTGCAAAGACGCAACCTGATCCGGTACAGCCGTGGCAATGTCACTGTTCTCGACCGTCGCGGGCTTGAGGCCGCATCCTGCGCCTGCTACGCGGCTGACAATGCGACCTACAGGCGATTGATGGGATAGCGCCGCCTGAATCAGATCACCCTACGGCGGAAATCAGCGAACGCCCGTGTATTCAATGCGGGCAGGGATTGACCGAGAAGCCCGACTGCAGCAGGGGGGTGAGCGCCTCGGCAACCATCGGGTGACCGAAGAAGAATCCCTGACCCTCGTCGCATTGCTGATCCAGCAAAAAGGCAGCCTGCTCTGCCGTTTCCACGCCCTCCGCAATGACGCGTTGCTTGAGGCTTTTTCCCATGCTGATCACGGCGCTGACGAGGGATGCGTTGCTTTCGTCATGGGTCATGCTGTTAACAAAGGAACTGTCTATTTTCAGGGTGTCGATCGGAAACCGGCGCAGATAACTCAGGCTGGAATAGCCGGTACCGAAGTCATCGACCGCAAGCTGGATGCCCATGGCCGATAGTGCATTCAGCACGGTATCAGTCGACCTGGCATCCCGCATGAGTACGCTTTCG
>JAIVHA010000031.1 GCA_020201295.1 Lysobacteraceae bacterium
CTGGAGCGGGAAGGTGAGGTGCGTGGTCACCGGCTTGATGTCGATGCCCGCCAGCGAGTTGCCACCGGAGAAGTCCTTGATGGCCACCTCGAAGGTGCTGGACTGCAGCGTCAGGCTCACGTCGTCGACGCCGTCCTGCATGATCTTGTTGGCGTGTGCGGAAGTGGTGGCCAGCAGCCCGGCGACCAGCGCCAGATTACCGATGCGGGAAAACTGTTTCATTGGAACCCCCCAAGTCTGGAATGTCTTCGTCAACCCACCCCTTTGGTGGATCGTTGCCTGTTGAGTCGCACGGCAGGTCCCGTCGGTTCAAACCGGCCGGGGGTTTATGCCCCCGTTATTCGCTTGTTATAAAAACCCTAAGATAATTAACATTATCCAGCTTTCGGGACCCCAGGCAACGGCAAAAGGCCTAAATGGCGGCATCGAAGGCGCCCCGGTAGCGGGCCCGAAGCCGAAGCGTGGGTAGTATTCAGGGTGTCCGAACACGATCAAAAAGGGATAGCCGCGTTCGCGCAGCAAGCCGGAAATCGGGGACATATTTATTTACTGGCCCAATGCGCAAGCGACGAAAATCCAGGGGCTGGCGATGATCTATATGTCGAGAAATACCTGAATTAACGACATATAAAGCCAAACTGGCGACTGCTTCGACACATATTCTCTGGATATGTCGAAAATATTTGAAAAACACGACACATGATGGCATGCATGGCCCATGCTGTTGATTCGGAATATGAAATTCGATAATGCAGTAAATTGAATGTAAGGGGATTTTATTGAATGCCCGGCTTTGATCCCACCAAGCCCTATAACGACCTCCCGCCCCTGCCGCCTGGCCAAGAGCTGGAAACCCGCGCCGTCCTGAAACTCTGCATCGAGGCGCGGGCGGCGTTGGCCAGGCTGAAAGAGATGGGTCAGACCCTCCCCAACCAGGCTGTCCTGATCAATACGATCCCGCTCCTGGAAGCCCAGGCGAGTTCCGAGATCGAGAATGTGGTGACCACCACGGATCGGCTGTTCCGCTTCGCCGATGCCGTGGGCAATCAGGCCGACGCCGCCACCAGGGAGGCGTTGCGTTACCGCACGGCGCTCAACCACGGGTTCCATGCACTGCAGCGGCGGCCGCTGAGTACCGGCATCGCGGTGGAGGTCTGCCGCATCATCAAAGATGCCGACCTGGATATCCGCCGTGTGCCAGGCACGAAACTGGCGAACGAGCGCACCGGCGATATCATCTATACGCCGCCAGAAGGCGAGGCGCTGCTGCGCGACAAACTCGCCAATTGGGAGCGATTTATTCACGAGTAAGAGGATCTGGACCCGCTGGTGCGCATGGCCGTCGGTTATTATCAGTTCGAGGCCATCCATCCGTTCACGGACGGCAACGGCCGCACAGGTCGTGTGCTGAACATTCTCTACCTGGTAGATAAGCAGCTTCTGGAGCTGCCGGTGCTGTACCTGTCCCGCTACATCATCCACAACAAGGCGGATTACTATCGCCTGCTGCTGGATGTTACACGCGACGCACACTGGCAGGAATGGCTGGAATACATGCTGCTTGCCGTGAAGGAGACCGCCGATTGGACGTCAGCCAAAATCCGTGCCGCTCGCCTGCTGCAAAATCACACGGTCGACTATGTGCGTCGACGCGAGCCGGTGATCTACAGTCGTGAACTGGTCGACCAGATCTTCATCCAGCCCTATTGCCGCATCGGCAATCTCGTGGATGCCGGTATCGGGCACCGTGAAACGGCCTCGAAATATCTGAAGACCTTGTGTGATATCGGTGTATTGGAAGAGATCAAGGCCGGTCGTGAAAAACTGTTCGTGCATCCCAGGTTCCTGCGGCGGCTGACGACCGATTCCAATGAATTCGAGCACTATTAGACAAAGGGATTGATCCGCGCTGTTCGCGGGCAAGCCCGCTCCTACAGGGGGCGGGGGTCAGGGTCCGGTCGGGCCGGCAACGCGATTGGGGAAGGACACCTCCAGCACCACACACCCCGTATCGGTGTGGAACGGCCCGTGCAGTTCGCCCGGCGGTCGCTCGCGTAATGGCCGGCTTCCAGCCACAGGCCGAAGGCCTGGTCGTAGAGTCGGCCGCTGACGATGAAGACCTCCTCCGGCTAGGCGTGGGTCTTGCCGCCGGACGAGGTGGTGTCGGCACCCGGGAGGAAGCGCGTCAGGCGGGTGTATTCCCCCGTATCCGGGTCAAGGCTGAGTGTCAGTTGCTCAGCCATGCCCTCGAGTCCCTCGATGGGTGTCCAGCGCTCGCGGCTTTCCGGGGCCAGGGTGTTCCAGTAGGTGGTGGTTGATTTCGTCATGGGCAGCTTCAATCCGCCAGCACGCTCTCCCCGCGCATCAGGTCGTCCAGGCTTTCCCGCTCCCGCGCCACGTGCACGCGCGCGCCGTCCACCAGCAGCTCCACGGCGCGCGGCCGGGTGTTGTAGTTGGAGCTCATGGAAAAACCGTAAGCGCCGGCGGAACGCACTGCCAGCAGGTCGCCGGGCTCCAGGGTCAGTTCGCGGTCCTTGCCGAGGAAGTCGCCGGTCTCGCACACGGGGCCCACCACGTCATAGGTACGGGTGGTGCCGCCGGTACGCGTAGCCACCGGCACGATCTCCTGCCAGGCGCCGTACAGGGCGGGGCGCAGCAGGTCGTTCATGGCGGCGTCGACGATGGCGAAGTTCTTGTGCTCGCCACACTTCAGGTAGGTGACCCGGGTCAGCAGCACGCCGGCGTTGGCAATGATGGCGCGGCCCGGTTCGATGAGGATCTCGTAGGGGCAGTCGTCCAGGGCCTCCAGCAGCGGGCGCAGGTATTCCTGCGGTTGCGGTGGCTGTTCGTCGCGGTAGCGCACGCCCAGGCCGCCGCCCAGGTCCAGGTGTTCCAGGGCGATGCCGTCTTGCTCCAGTTCCCGGGCCAGGTGCAGGACGCGCGCCAGGGCGTCGACGAAAGGGCCGTTCCAGTTCACCACCGGAGACGATGTCAAAGCCCGAGCCCAGGCGCGCCAGCAGGTTCAGCACCGCCAGGTTTGAATTGGCCTTGACGGCATAGCAGACCAGGTGGGGGCGTGTGCCGAAGGCGGCATCGAAGGCCTTCCAGTGGCGCTCCAGGGTGGCGCGGGAATAGACGTAGGCGGGTGTGCCATGGGCTTGCGCTAGGTTTGCCAGGTCCACGTTCTCGGCCCACAGGCGGCCGTCGCGGTACTCGAAATGATCCATCAGCGCGTTTCCTGGGTGTCGTCGCTGTCGGGCAGGAACAGCGGGCCCTTCTGGCCGCAGCCGGACAGGCAGAGCAGGAGGACCAGCAGCAGGAAGAGCTTGGACATGGAGGGGATACCGGGCAGTGGTTCAAGGGCGGCAGTATACGGCATGGAGCGGGTGCGGATGAACCGGCTGGGGTTGGAATGGCCACGGAAGCACACGGAAAGTATTGGGGCCTGGGTACGTCTGTAGGAGCGGCCTTGGCCGCGAATGTATGTGGTGGTACACAGCCAAACCATTCGCGGCCAAGGCCGCTCCTACAGGGAAGCTATTGCACGGATTCAGCTGACATTCCACATAGCGGTTTATCCGTGTGGTTCCGTGGCCATCAATCCCGGGATGGCGCGTGTATCCGACTGTCCTTGCAATTCGCACCCATCCTCGGTGTACTGCCGCCCATGACCGACTACCTGCCCGCCATCGAGATCGATCCCCCCGCGTCGCCCATCGCCAGTGTCATCTGGCTGCATGGCCTGGGTGCCAGCGGCCATGACTTCGAGGGACTGGTGCCGGAGCTGGGGTTGGTGGAGCAAGGCGTGCGCTTTGTGCTGCCCCATGCGCCCGAACTGCCGGTGACCATCAACCAGGGCTATGTCATGCCCGCCTGGTACGATGTCGTCGGCCTGGACCTTACGGCGCGCCAGGACGCGGCGGGCATGCACCGCTCGGCGGGTCGTGTAGCGGACCTGGTGGTGCGCGAGATCGAGCGCGGCGTGCCGGCCCGGCGCATCGTGCTGGCGGGCTTCTCCCAGGGCGGCGCCGTGGCCCTGCACGTTGCGCTGCGCTACCCGCAACGCCTGGCGGGGGTGCTGGCCCTGTCCACCTACCTGCCCCTGGCGGACACGGTGGCCAGGGAAATGGACGCGGTGCAGCAAGGCCTGCCGGTGTTCTTCGGCCACGGCGACCGCGACGAGGTGATCCCGCTGCCGGTGGGGGCGCGCAGCCGCGACCGGCTGGAAGAGCTGGGCTGCCTGGTGGAATGGCACGGCTACCCCATGGCCCATTCCGTGTGTGTGGATGAGGTGGCGGACATCCGCGCCTGGCTGACGCGCCGGCTGGCATGACCTATATCAATGATAGGTCGATTCCTTATCGGGTAGCCTGGGCACACGCTGGGCCTTCCCGGGGCGATCTGTAGGAGCGGCCTTCGGCCGCGAACGGGATTGCCAGGCGGGTTCGCGGCCGAAGGCCGCTCCTACAGATGGCGAACCGGTTACACGACACACTCGCAGGAGCAGCAGCCTCTGGCCGCGCATCTGCCCGCTGTCAATCCTCTTGGAGATACTGTGAAACGCAGCCTTGTATTCCTCGCCGCCCTGATGGGTCTTGCCACGGTCCAGGCGGAACCTGACGGTAGTCGCCTCTATGCCCGCCACTGCGCGGCCTGCCATGGGTTGGAAGGCACCGGCGGCGTGGGGGTACCCCTGGCACTGCCCGCCTTTCTGGCCGGTGCGCCCGATGCCTACCTGGAAAAGACCATTCGCCACGGTCGCCCCGGCCGGGTGATGCCCGCCTTCACCGGACTCTCCGACGCCGAGGTGGAGGCCATCGTCGCCCACATCCGCGGCTGGCATCCCCAGGCGCCGGACGCCATGGCCGCACGCGTCCCCGGTGACGTGCAGCGTGGCAAGACCCTGTTCGCCGCGCACTGCGCCGCCTGCCATGGCGCCGACGGCAAGGGCGGCCACGGTACCGGGGTCACCTTCTCCCGTCCCCGCGACCTGCCCATCATCGCGCCGGCCCTGAACAACGCCGGTTTTCTGGCCGCCGCCCCCGACGGCATGATCAAGCACACCCTGGTGCACGGTCGCGAAGGCACACCCATGACCTCTTTCCTGGAGCAGGGCTTGAGCGAAGCGGATATCGATGCGGTGGTGGCCTATGTGCGTTCCTTCGAGCAGCACGCCGAGGCGCCGCCGGAGCTGGGACACGAATCCCCCGTGATCACGCGGATATCACCCTACAGTCTGCAGGAAACCATCGAGAGCGTGCAGCGCGCCGCCATCGGCTACAATTTCCGGCTCATCCGCGAGCAGTACCTGCAGGACGGCCTGGTGCCCGAAGGCGAGGAAGATCCGCGCCAGGTCGTCATCTACTCCTGCAACTTCAAGCTGCTCGACGACGTGCTCAAGGTCGATCCGCGCGTGGGCCTGTTCCTGCCCTGCCGGGTGACGGTGGTGGAGCAGGAGGGCGAGGTGCGGGTGATGACCATCAACCCGCGGCGCCTCAGCTACCTGTTCAACAACCGTGAACTGGACGAGGCCTGCGAGGGAATGGCACGCATGTACGAGGCCATGCTCGAGGAGGCCACGCTGTGATGTCAATTATCATGTTGTCACCGCAAAGGCGCAAAGTACGCGAAGAAAAGCCGGGATTCATGTCCAGGATCATCATCTCCAGGCATGGGCAGCCGGGTAAGGGCATGTACCGATTCTGTAAATCCTTGGCGTCCTTTGCGCCTTTGCGGTGGAAATTCAGCATGAAACAGGCAATGCTCCTGCTGGCTCTCCTGACCGGGATGCTGCCGGTCCAGGCCGAAGGCCTGCTCATGGTGCGGTCCGCACAGGAATTCCCAGAGGCCATGCTCACCCTGCAAGGCGCCATCGAGTTGCAGGGCTACACCTTGTCGCGGGTGCAGCGCGTGGACATCGGCCTGACCGCCTCCGGTTTCACCACGGACCTGTACCGGGTGGTGTTTCTTGGCAAGATCGAGGAACTGCGTGAGCTGACGGAGAAACACCCGGAACTGATCCCCTACCTGCCGCTGAAGATTGCCGTGTTCGCGGAGGGCAACGAGACCCTGCTGGTCAGCTACGACCCGGCCGAGTTCAGCCGCCTGTATCCAGAGCCGGAATTGCAGCCCTATTTCGAGCGCTGGGCACAGGATCTGCGGGAGCTGCTGGAGGTGGTGCGGGAGGCGGAATAGTACGCCTACAGGCGCGCCATCACCTCGTTGAGGTGTTGTTCGATGCGTTTCTTGTAGTTGAGGAAATGCACGGTCTGCAGACCGCTGCCGGCCTCGGTAGGCGGCGCCGCTGGCGCGCTGGCTGACCACGTGGCGCGCCACTTCCTCGAACAGCCGTTCGCCATGCTCCAGGGTGGAGAATTCCCGGTCACCACAGTACATGGTGAACAGGGTGCGATTGTTCTCCAGCAGGTCACCCAGTACCTGGATGCCGAAATAGTTGCGCGACTGGCGGTAGGGGTTGATGTTCTGCTCTTCCAGGCGGTAATCCCCCAGGGAGTCGCGCGACACCTGGTAGTACTCCACCATGCATTCGCTGGCGCTGTGGCCGGGTTCCTCCAGCTGGCTGTCGCGGCGGTACTGCACCGACTCGAAGAAGCGCTGGAACTGGGTAAGCAGGGTCAGGCCGTCGTGGAAGGCCACCTTCTGGGTGAACAGGGAACCCTTCTCATCCAGCACGTGGACCTGGGCACGGCTGCCCTGCACCTGGTAGAACAGCTGCACCACCCCGGGGCGATTGACGCTGTACAACTTCGGCAGCGGGGTATCGGTGAGCAGCCAGCTGTCCAGGCGCACGGGGCTGAACTGTTCCTGGGGGCGTGACAGGTACTGGATCAGGGCGCCATAACTGTCCAGGCGTTCATAGCGCGGTACATCGTTCTCCGCCTGCAGCACGTAGAAATGCTGCCCTACCCGTACCGCGTAGCGGGCGGTTTCTTTCCATTCCTCCTCATAGAAACAACGGATCACGCTCTTGAACACCTCTTCCACGCGCCGGGCGATGAAGGGTCCGCGGGTGGAGGAAAAGCTGGAGCAGTCCACGTGGGCCGGGACGGTGCCACTGGAGATGGGATGCCAGGCCAGGTATTCGGTGAGGCAGTCCATGAGCCCGGTCTCGCCGGCATGGCGGAAGGTCAGCACCTCGTGCCAGCTGCTGACCAGGATCTGGTCGAAGGTCACGGCCAGGCTTTCGGCCGCGGCCCCGAAGCTGAGCGGGTCGATGCGCTCGCTGACCAGCTGTTTACCCTGGCGGGTGAGATGGCCCATGGGGTCGCGCGCCAGGTTGACGATCAGGGCGGCGCGCTTGGTGAGCGCCGGCTTGCCCAGCGCCTCCATGTTGTCGTCGCGCAGGAGGCCACGCGGGAAGCTCTGCTGCAGGACGTCGATTACGCAACCCAGCTCCCAGGAATTCAGGTCTCCATTGGGCGGAAACGCGCTCACCAGGGTGCCATTGGGGTTGATGAGGCCATTGAAATAGGCCCAGGCCAGCAGGTCGACGAGGTTGTGGCTGCGCTTGAGGGGCTTGCCGGTCATCTCCTGTTCGCTGGCACCCTGGTACAGGCTCCACACAGTCTGGTCCTGCGCCTTGCCCTGGAAGATGGCCAGGCGTTCCTCGGACAGGTCGCGGGAGATGCCGGGGTTGACGAATTCCACCTTGCCGGCCTTGCGCTCGAAGGCCACGTACAGCTTGCGGCCCAGCAGGTTCATGTCCGCGGGGTCGATCACCATCTCGTCCTGGTGCTCGCGCCCGAAGCGCGACAGGGCGCGGTAGCTGCAGGTGAGTTCCTCCACCAGGGTGCGCCGCTCCTCGTTGACCTTGTGGTACTTCCAGGATTCCCGGGCATCGAGCTCGGCGAGCTTGGCCGGCGACCAGCACCACTCCTGGACCATTTCGCGCATGGCCTCGCGGCGCCAGGTCATGGTGAGCGGCCGATCCTTTTCGCTCATGGGTTCGTTGACCTTGATATAGAAACAACGGCGCGCCAGTTCCAGGCGCTCGTGTTCCGCGCGATCGAGCAGGTATTCCTCCACGCCATTGAGCATCAGCACGTAGGGATCCAGGCGATCCAGGCTGGGAGCGTCCTGATGGATTTCCTGCTTGAAGCGTACGCAGAGAAAATTCACATTCGGATACTCGCTGGCATAGGACTCCATGAGCAGGATCTTGAGTATCGACTTGTAGGGGGAATCCACGGCCTTGTAGAGCTGCCACAGGGTGGCGCCGAAGAATTCCCCGGCGGGCAGTTCAGCCACGCCGCCGAAGTCCAGCACGTCGTCGGGGCGCACGAAGCGCCGCGTCAGGAGTTTGCTCACATAGGCGTCGTACCGCTTCTCGTATTCCGGCGGCACCAGCCACCAGACCGGAAAGCGGCCGCACACCAGCAGGCCGGTGCGGTAGAACTCGTCCAGCAGCAGGGTGTGCTGGGAGCTGCCGCTGCTTTCCGTGGACAGGTCGTCATGGCGCCGTTCCCGGAAGCTGGCGTCGTCCATGATAAAGAAGTGCACTTCCAGGCCCAGGGATTCGGCCCAGGACTCGATGCCGTCGGCCTTGGCGCGCAGGGCCTCGTGGCCAGCGCTGTCCAGTTCCGGGCGGTGACAGATCCAGATGTCGAAGTCGCTCTTTTCCGAATAGGCGATGGTGCCGCTGCTGCCCATCATATAGATGGCGAGGATGTCGTAGCGCGGCAGGGCGCGGCGCTGGTAGCTGAAACTCTGTGCCAGGCGCTTGCCGGCCTCGAGGGAACGTTTTGCGGGTGTGTAGTCGGAAACGCCACAGGGCATGCTGGTGGAGATGAAGCCGGGCAGCATGGGATGGTTGATGTGGTAGAGCAGTGGCAGCAGGTCGAGGAAATCCCGCTGCCGCTCGCGCATGGCCTCCTGCACGCGCCGTATGCGGTCCTGGTTGTGGCGCGCTGTAGCAGGGTGGTGGCGCTGTCACTCTTGCGCCACTCGGTTACCCCGTAGCAGGGCCACAGTTCGGAGACGGATTCACCGTCGGGACCGCGCAGGTGTGCCGAGAGCTTGTCCGCCAGCTTGAGGGCGTCATCGCGACTGGTTTCGGGCAGGACCAGGATGAATTCACCCTGCTCGCTACAGCCGATGATATCGGCCCATCGCAGCTGATCCTTGAGCAATCGCGCCACCGCCCGCCGGGTATCGACGGAGGTCGGCTCGGCGCCGGCTTCCATCATGATGACCGCCATGGGGCTGTTGTAGCGCCGCGAGCGCGCCACCTGGGGTTCCAGGGCCAGGGTCACGCCACGGGTATTGAACAGGCCCGTGTGCGCATCGGTGAGAGACTGGGCGCGCAACTCTTCCCGCAGCCCCTGCATTTCGCTGAGATCCTCGATCCAGAGCGCCTCGCCACCGCCTTCCAGCGGTCTGTGCAGAGCCCGCAGGTGCAGGGCCTGGCCATCGGGGCGGGTCCAGATAGCGTCACCATCCAGGGCGCGCAGCCCGGCGAGCGCGGGGCCTGCCAGGTCGCTGGCGGACAGGCCGGTCAGGGCCAGCAGGGCCGGGTTGTGGGCCTGGACATGCCCCTGGGTATCCACCACCAGCAAGGCGGTGGGGCAGGTGGCGAAAATGGCGGCGGTATCCTTCATCGGACGGGTCTCCCGGGTCGCTTGGGGCATCGCAAGGGATGCGGTCAGGGGGCGCTGTCGCCCCCTGGAATGTCCGGGTTAGCGGTTGCGGCCTGGGAAACTTTAGGCGGTAAAAGGGGTACTTGGCGCGGAGATATCAGCTTTCGTCAAACTTTTGACGGGAGGCGACTCCGCGCACCTGTGTCGCCGGGAAGCGCTGCTCGTTGATGGCGATCTTGTCGCGGGCCGCGGCGATCAGGTCGATGTCGAGGCGGTCCGCGGTGCGCACCAGGTAAATGAGGATGTCGGCCAGTTCCAGTCGTACCGCCGCGTGCTTGTCCGCATCGAGCTGGAAACTCTGTGGTTCCGTGAGCCACTGGAAGTGTTCCACCAGTTCGGCGGCCTCGGCGATCAGGGCCATGGCCAGGTTCTTGGGGGAATGGAATTGTTCCCAGTCACGCTGGCGTGCAAACTCGGCGAGGCGCAGGCGCAGGTCTTCCAGGCTGTCGGATGGATGGTTCATCGGAACTCCCGCGGCTTCAGGTTTAGCGGCCCCGCGCCGCTAGCATGGGGTGGAAACCCAAAGGGTACCGAAAGCGGACGTCATGTGCACGGCGGGAATCAGGGAACTGACATGGGGCTGCCTGGCAGGAATGCTGCTGGCGGCCTCCGTTGGCCATGCGGCCGAGATGGTGGGCGTGGTGCAACTGCGCCAGACCGGGCTGTTCCAGGATTCTGCCGCGGCACCCACGGGCGGCATCAGTGTGAGCCTGCAACCCCTGGAGGGGCAGCCACTACCGCCGCGTGGCCCTGCGCGGCGGCACCGTTTGCTGCTGCAGGATGGCCAGATGCGCCCGGCCTTTCTTACCCTGCAGGTCGGCGACAGCCTGCAGATCCTCAATCAGGATGAGGTCCACCATGAAATCTTCGCCCTTTCAGCCACCCAGCCCATCGAGGCCTCCCTGGACAAGCACAGCAGCGGCGCCGCGGCCCAGGCCGAGTTCCGGCTCGCCAGCGAGGGAGTCTGGCACCTGTTCTGCCGTATCCACAGCCGCAGCTTCGCGCGTGTGGATGCGGTGACCACTCCCCTGGTGCAGATGGTGGAGCCCGGCGCGATGTTTCGCTTCGAAGGGCTGGCGGCGGGACAATGGCAGTTGCGGGTGGCGGCCCTGGGCGCCGAGACACGGCTGCTCAAGACCGTCGCCATGACGGAACCACCGCCCTTGCGTATCGAGTTGAATACCCGCGGCAGTGGCGCGGCCGGCCAGCACCAAGCCGCGCCCGTGGAGGGGCGGATCGATGCACTGTTTCCCAGGGATTGAGGAGCGGCCATGAACCTGGAGGCCAGGAATACACTGTTCGTTACCCTGCTGGTGGTGGCGGTGCTGTGCAGTGTAAGCCTGCTCGGCTATTTCCTGCTCGACGATCATGTACACCAGGCCAGCGCCACGGACCTGGAGCGCGCCCATGAAATCTACGTGGAATCGGAGAAGAGCGCCTTCGGCCGGCTGTTGACCACCGCCCGCGGCATGCACAGCGAGCCCAGCCTGGTGGCCGCGACCCTGACCGGCGACCTGCACACGGTGCGCAGCATGCTCGAAGACCTGCATGACCGGCCCGGCGTGGACATGATGGCCATTTACCTGGACATCGGCCCAGGCGGGGCCGTCGGACAGGGGCGCAAACCCCACTTTACCTCACCGCAAGTGCTGTCCTCGGACGTGTTGCAGGACCTGGTACAGCAACTGACCAGCGGCGGCGCCGAGGCGGCCTTCGGCAATGGCATGGTGTACGACAACCTGCTGCGCCTGGTGGCCATTCCCATCGAGCATCCTCTGGGCGGGCGCCTGGGGGTCATGTTGGTGGGCGAGGAATTCGCCCAGCGGGATGTGGAACGCATCCATTCCCTGGTGCAGGCCGAGGTGGTGGTGTTCCGCGACGACCTGGTGCTGGGCAGCAGCCAGCCCGGCCTGGCGGATATCGCCCGGCGCATGCCTGCCGACGGCAACAGCGCGGTGTTGCGGTTCGATGTGGAGGGCAAGGCCCATGTGGGCCGTCTGCATCGCATCCTGGCCACCGCGGGTGGCGGCGGCACGGCGGCCCAGCTGCTGCTGGCACGGCCCCTGACCGCCTACTGGGGCCCCTATCAGGAACTGATGCGCAGTGCCCTGATCGCCTCCGCCCTGATCCTGTTGCTGGCCGCCCTGGTGGGGATCAGCATCAGCCGCCGCACCCTGACCCGTCCCATCCAGTCCCTGGTGAGGGCCACCCGCGCCATCGCCGATGGCAATTTCGACCAGCGCATCGCCATCCAGCGCAACGACGAACTGGGCGAGCTGGCCACCTCCTTCAAGGGCATGATCGCCAGCCTGTCCTCCTCCCGCGAGGAGGTGGAGCGCTCGCGCCGGCGCTTCCGCGATTTCGCCGGCAGCTCTTCCGACTGGCTCTGGGAGACCGACCGCAACGGCCGCTTCCTGTTCGTATCCGAGACGGTGCGCGACAACCTCGGCTTCGGCGCCGAACAATTGCTCGGGCGCACCTTTGCCGACGTGTTCCCGGGCAGCAATCTGGTGGAGCTGATGTCCTTGCTGCGACCCGGACAGCACGAGATGCGCAACTTCAAGGATGTGGAATGCTGGGTCAGTGACAGCGAGGGGGAGCGTCACTGTCTGCGCCTCAATGCCATGGCGGTGCGCGAGGGTGATCAGCACAAGGGCTACCGCGGCACGGCGCGGGACATCACCAAGTCCAAGCAGGACGAGCAGAACATGATGGTGCTGGCCAACCAGGATCATCTCACCGGGCTCAGCAACCGCAGTCGCTTCCTCAAGGACCTGGAGCACGAGGTGCGTCGGGTCGAGCGCGTGAGCCAGTCCGGCGCCCTGATGCTGGTGGACCTGGATCACCTGAAACTGATCAACGATACCTCCGGGCATTTTGCCGGCGATGAAATGATCGTGCAGGTGGCCGGCCTGCTCAAGCGCCTGTCGCGCGACGAGGACCTCATCGCCCGCCTGAGTGGCGATGAATTCGCCCTTGCCTTCCCGGCCATGGACGAGGCCCACGCCATGGAAAAGGCCCGCCAGCTCCTGGATCGCATCCAGGAACTCAAGCCCCGGCTGGGCGACCGTACCGTGAATCTTTCCGCCAGCATCGGGGTGGCGCTGTTCCCGCAGCATGGCAATGCGCCGGTGGAACTGCTGGCCAAGGCCGATACCGCCATGTACGCGGCCAAGGACGCCGGCCGCAACCGCGCCTTGTTGTTCGATGAGGCGGCCATGGCCCAGGAACGCATGAATTCCCAGCTGGCCTGGAAGGATCGCCTGGTGGAGGCCATCGAGCAGGACCTGTTCGTGCTCGCCTTCCAGCCCATCGTCAGCGTGGCCAGCGGGCATGTACATCATTATGAAGTGCTGGTGCGCATGAAGGCGCCGGGCGATACCCTGTTTCCGCCCGGCAAGTTCATTCCCACCGCCGAGCAGTTCGGCCTCATTCACCAGGTGGACCGTATCATCGTCACCAAGGCCATCCGCTATTTGGCGGAACACCGGGACGAGCATCCCGACGCCGGTTTCTCCATCAATCTGTCCGGCATGTCGGTGGGCAACGAGGAGATGTTCGAGCTCATCGCCCGCGAGATCCGCGCATCGGGCGTGGCGCCGGAGCGCTTCACCTTCGAGGTCACGGAGACGGCTGCCTGCGAGAAGCTCAACGATGCCATCGATTTCATCGCCAAGGTGCGCAAGCTCGGCTGCCACATCTCCCTGGACGATTTCGGCGTGGGTTTCTCGTCCTTCTCCTACCTGAAGCACCTGCGGGTCGATACCCTGAAGATCGACGGCAGCTTCATTCGCGAGATCCACGAAAACAACGCCGACCAGCTGTTCGTCAAGGCGCTGGTGGACGTGGCGCGCGGCATGGGCATCAAGACCATCGCCGAGTTCGTGGAGAACGAAGCGGTATACCGGTTGGTGAGCCGGCTGGGCGTGGACTATGTGCAGGGGTATTACCTGGGTAAGCCGCGCCACAACCTGGAGCTTCGTTTGCCCCCGCCCGGTAACCTTTCCAGCCAGGTGCTGGCGGGCTGAGCCGCCGGGACACCGGGCAAGGTTCACCCCCGCCGGAGCCTGGTTCTCCGGGCGACGGAATCGGTTCCCACTTCTGGTCTGAGTAGCCCCAATCCTTGCAAAACGTGGCCTGTAGGAGCGGCGCAAGCCGCGAATGTTCGCGGCTTGCGCCGCTCCTACAGGCGCCCAGGCCGGAGCACAGTGGAATCCGGGGGGGCTGCGCTTCAGCCCGCGAGGCGCTGCCGTGCCCGCGCAATGGCGGCGCGCACCTGTTCCGGCGCGGTGCCGCCGATGTGATTGCGCGCCGCCACGGAACCTTCCAGGGTCAGCACCGCGAACACATCCTCCCCGATGCGATCGGAAAACCCGCGCAGTTCCTCCAGCGACATGTCCGCCAGGTCGCGGCCCTGCTCCACGCCATGGCGCACGGCGCGCCCCACCACCTCGTGGGCGTCCCGGAAGGGCAGGCCCTTGCGCACCAGGTAGTCGGCCAGATCGGTGGCGGTGGAGAAACCGCTGCGCGCCGCCGCCAGCATGGCGGCGGGCTTCACCCGCAGCGCCGGCATCATGTCGGCGAATACCCGCAGCGAGCCCAGCAGGGTGTCCACGGTGTCGAACAGCGGTTCCTTGTCTTCCTGGTTGTCCTTGTTGTAGGCCAGTGGCTGGCCCTTCATCAGGGTGAGCAGGCCCATCAGGTGGCCGAAGACGCGGCCGGTCTTGCCGCGCACCAGTTCCGGCACGTCGGGGTTCTTCTTCTGCGGCATGATGCTGGAGCCGGTGCAGAAGCGGTCGGGCAGGTCGACGAAGCCGAACTGGGCCGAGGACCACAGGATCAGCTCCTCGGAGAAGCGCGACAGGTGGGTCATGACCAGCGCCGCGCAGGCGCTGAACTCGATGATGAAGTCCCGATCGCTGACCGCGTCCAGGGAATTCTCCGCCGGCGCGTCGAAACCCAGCAGCTCGGCGGTGTAGGCGCGGTCGATGGGATAGCTGGTACCGGCCAGGGCGGCGGCGCCCAAGGGCATGATGTTGACGCGCTTGCGGCAGTCGGCGAGGCGCTGACGGTCGCGTTCCAGCATCTCGAACCAGGCCAGCATGTGGTGGCCGAAGGTCACCGGCTGCGCCACCTGCAGGTGGGTGAAGCCGGGCAGGATGGTGTCGGCCTCGCGCTCGGCCAGCACCAGCAGGCCCTGCTGCAGGCGCAGCAGTTCGGCACGCACGGCGTCGATCTCGTCGCGCAGGTAGAGGCGCATGTCGGTGGCCACCTGGTCGTTGCGCGAACGGCCGGTGT
>JAIVHA010000128.1 GCA_020201295.1 Lysobacteraceae bacterium
GGCGGGCCGGTAGTGGCCGTGAAGGCTGCCCGGTCGGTGCCCTCGTGGAGCCGGAACAGGTTCAGGGCAAAATCGAAGCGCGCATCGGCGGGCGTCAATTCCGAGACCCCGCCGAGCACGGCCTCGCTACCCACCTGCTCCAGGTAACGCTGCGGGTGTTTCTGTTTCCAGCGCCGCCGGATGCGTTGCGCCTGGGCGTCGGTGATCTTGCCGTGGGCACCGGCACCGATGCCCAGGTAGTCGTGGAAGCGCCAGTAATGGAGATTATGACGGCATTGGCGGCCGTCCCGGGCATAGGCGGACACCTCGTACTGAGTATAGCCAGCCTGCGCCAATTGCACCTGGCCCTGTTCCTGCATCTCCCACAGGGCATCGTCGTCCGGCAATAGCGGCGGATGGTGGGCGAACCAGGTATTGGGCTCGATGGTGAGCTGGTACCAGGACAGATGGGCCGGTTCCAGTGCCACCGCGGTGCGCAAATCCTCCAGCGCCTGGTCCAGGGTCTGGTCCGGCAGGCCGAACATCAGATCCAGGTTGAAGTTATCCAGGCCCGCGTCATGGGCGGCCTCGGCGGCGCGGATGGCGGCACGCCGGTCATGGATGCGGCCGATGCGCTGCAGTGCGTCATCGCGAAAACTCTGCACGCCGATGGACAGGCGATTGATGCCGGCGGCGCGGAACTCGGCGAAACGGCCCTGCTCCAGGGTGCCGGGGTTGGCCTCCAGGGTGATCTCGGCATCAGGCTTCAGGGTCACGCGTGCCCGCACCCCGGCCAGCAGGGCATCGATGCTTTCCGGGGAAAACAGGCTCGGCGTGCCGCCGCCGATGAACACCGTGTCCACCACGCGACCCCACACCGCCGGCAGTTCCTGCTCCAGGTCGCGCAACAGCGCCGCCACGTATTCCCGCTCCGGCAGTCCCGACTTCGCTTCGTGGGAGTTGAAGTCGCAATAGGGGCACTTGCGCACGCACCAGGGGATGTGGATGTACAGCGCCAGGGGCGGGGTGGAGGTGAAGTGGAACATGGGGGTCATGGCATGAACATCTGGCTGGTCTGGGTGGAAAACCGATCACCGCAAAGGCGCAAAGTACGCGGAGTAAACCCAATCATTGCAAAATCTCTCCTGTAGGAGCGGCGCAAGCCGCGAATGTTCGCGGCTTGCGCCGCTCCTACAGTGCCCAGGCCGAAGCGCACTGCCAGTGCATTACAGGCGCACGGCTCAAGGCCGGCGCTCCAAGGACCGGTGCAGGGACTTCATGCTTCGTGCCACAGAATGTATTGCAATTATCGGGTGAAGTTTTCCTCTGCGTACTTTGCGCCTTTGCGGTGAAACCGATATGGAGGTTCAAACCCCCGACCTTAACGCCGCCACCAGCGCCCGCAGGCCCTGGCCGCGGTGGCTGAGTCGGTTCTTCACCTGCGGTGGCAGCTCGGCGGATGCACAATCCTGTTCCGGCACGTAGAACACCGGATCGTAGCCGAAGCCGTTGTCGCCCCGGGGTTCGAGCAGGATGCGTCCTTCCCAGGTGCCCTGGAAGATGAGTGGCGTGGGATCCAGTTC
>JAIVHA010000032.1 GCA_020201295.1 Lysobacteraceae bacterium
ATCTCACGGTGACCATTACCGACGCGATGGGCAACCAGACTGTCCTGGCCCCGGGCAATCCTGCGGTGCGCGCCGTCGTCAATTTCTACCCGGATCCGGTCTCCAATGTGGTCGTCTCGCGCGAGGCCGGACTGGATACCAGCGCCTATGCGGGTAATTATGCCTCCCAGATCATGAACAACTACACGGGCGGTGACAAGGACTGGTGGCAGACCGTGGTGTTCGTGGATCTGCCACTGGGTATGTTCGAAGGAGATGCAACGGTGCTGCTTAACACTCCACAGGAATCTGCCACATCGGTCGTGACCATCGTTCCTGGTACGGGTTCGCCCAATCCGTTCAGTGCCTATTTCCCCTGGGGCACGTCGTTCAATATGACAGAGCCCCAGTTGCAGTCCTTATCCCGAGCCAGCCACTACGAGGTGAGCTTCACAGGCGGTGTGGTGCCGGCCGGCATCCAGCTTCAGCTGTCCCACGACCCAGACATCGATCAGGGAGGGAGCGGGCGCGCTGTGGTCATTAACCCGGTCGGTGTGGTTAAGAACGTCCACTGGGTGGACAACGGCACGACTATCACGGTCATGCTCTTGCCAGCTTCGGGTGGGACATTCATCGATATGCGTGACTTCAAGTTCTATGTTGCCGGAGGGGTGGGTAATCTGGCGATCTCGTCCGTGCAGGCATATGACCTGAATGGTAATTCAGTAACAGGGGTGGCAGCGAATATCACGCTACGTTGACCCGGGGTACACGAGGAGGCGTGCATGCCGGCAGTGTAGCGGAAAGACATTGAAAGGGGGACAGATTTGAAATCTGCCCCCTTTTCCTATGCCCTTTTGTATCAGGGTTTGATGTAGGTATAGCCCTGGACCTGCAGGATGCTCAGCTGGGCTACGCCGGAGGGGATGATATCCCCCTCGGCCACCCCGTACAGGGCTTCCTTGGGAATGTTGCGTCCCTTCAGGGTGTTGGCGCAGACCTGGAACTGCACGCCGTCCATCTTCAAGCCATCGATGCGTGCCTGCATGTTCTGGTCGGCGTTGGCGGTCTTCATCCTGGTCTTGGACTGCTGGTCGGGGAACAGCACCATCGACAGACCGTCACCGTGCATGACCACCTTGATATCCAGGTTCTCCGCGCCCAGGGCATTGATGTGGTTGCGGACGTTGCCCAGGGCGGCCGCCTGCTGCTGGGCGTCACCGCCATTGATTATTCCCGTAGCCTGGTGACAGAGAAATCCACAAGAGGCGCAGCGATATACCAGCGGAATTCGCCTAGAGGGTGTGGAAACCGGCCCGAGTACGTACCAGGCGACCCTCCCGGTAGTCGGCCAAGGCCTGTTCGATCTCCACGCGGTGGTTCATGACGAAGGGGCCATGTTGCACGATCGGTTCCCCGATGGGCCGACCGGCCACCACCAGGGCACGCAGACCCTGTGTCTCTGCCTGGATTTCCAGTCCTTCGCCCTCACCCAGCACGGCCAGGTGCTGCCGCGGGACCTGGGTGCCGGCGATGTCGCCACTACCTTCGAATACATGCACGAAGGCCGTATGACCGGCGGGCAGATCGAGGGTGAAGTGTGCGCCGGCGTCGAGGGACAGGTCGAGGATGCGTGGCTCGGTATGCGGGTCACGGACCGGCCCTTCCTGTTCGCCATGACGGCCGGCCAGCAGGCGGATACGGCTGCCCGTTGACTGGATCTCCGGTATTCCCTCCGGTTGGATTTCCTGGTATTCCGGATCGCTCATCTTGGCGCTGGCCGGCAGGTTGATCCACAACTGGAAGCCGCGCATCAGGCCGTCGATCTGTTGTGGCATTTCCGAATGGATCACCCCGCTGGCCGCCTTCATCCACTGTGCGCCGCCCGGCCCCAGATCACCGCGATTGCCCATGCTGTCGCCATGGCGCATGTGGCCGTCGAGCATGTAGGTGAAGGTATTGAAGCCGCGGTGCGGATGTTCGGGAAAGCCGGCGCTGTAGTCATCGGGATCATCGCTGCTGAAGTGGTCCAGCAGCAGGAAGGGATCCAGGTGGCGACAGGCGGGGGTGCCGATGGTGCGATGCACATTGACCCCCGCCCCTTCGGTCACCTCCAGGGCGGGAACCAGCTGTGTGACGGGGCGCGGGGTCATGGGCCTTCTCCCTTTTATTGGCGGATGCCTTCGATGGACAGGAACATCTCCACCTGGCGGGCCGCCGGTCCCAGGTTGTAGTCGATGCCGTAGTCGGCGAGCGTCAGGGTGGTGCTGCCCTCGAAACCACGACGATAGCCGCCCCAGGGGTCCTTGCCGTGACCCGTCTGTTTCACGTCGATGTCGATCTCGCGGGTGACACCGCGCAGGGTCAGCTTGCCGGTCAATACACCGGAATCCTCACCCGTTGCGGTATAGCTCGTACTGACGAAGCGGGCCTCGGGGTACTTGCTGGTATACAGGAAGTCCTCGCCGCGCAGGTGACGGTCACGCTCGGCGTGGTTGGAGTCGATGCTGGCGGGATCGATGGTGATTTCGACACGGGACGCTTCGGGTTTGTTTTCATCATAGGAGA
Organism: Lysobacteraceae bacterium; assembly: GCA_020201295.1. Taxonomy (GTDB): domain Bacteria; phylum Pseudomonadota; class Gammaproteobacteria; order DSM-19610; family DSM-19610; genus JAIVHA01. The sequence goes on from JAIVHA010000032.1 coordinate 2,548, forward strand.
AGCTACCGGAGAATTCGTTGAAGCGCCCCAGCAGCCAGCTGAAGCCCAGGTGGCTGATGCGGAACTGGATGAAGGCATGGGCCTTTTCCGTGTCGATGACATAGTCGGCGGCCGGGGCCAGGCCGGGCAGGGCCAGGACGGCGGCCAGCAGGGTGGCGAGGAAGGGTTTGCGGTTCATGGCGACTCCTTGTGAGTGATGGGTAGGTCAGGGTTTGCCGCGCAGCATGCGTGTGAGCGTGCCGTCACGATCGAGAAAGTGGTGTTTCAGGGCCGCCAGGGCGTGCAGGGCCACCAGGCCGATCAAAGTGTAGGCCAGCCACTGGTGGACCAGGCCGGCGATGTCCTCCTGGTCGGGGATGGACGTCAGCGTGGCCGGTACGCGGAACAGGTCGAAAACGGCAATGGCGCGGCCATCGGCGGTGGAGATCAGGTAACCGCTCAGCATCAGCACGAACAGCAGGGGGTAGAAGAAAACATGCAGCCAGCCGGACAGGCGTTTTTCCCAGCTCGCCAGCGAGGCCAGGGGCGCGGGGCGCGGGTTGCTATAGCGCCAGAATAACCGCAGCACCATGATGTCGAACAGGGTGATGCCGATGCTCTTGTGCAGGTCCGGCGCGCGCTGGTACCAGCCGTGATAGTAATCCAGTTCCACCATCCACAGGCCGAGGCCGAACATGCCGAAGACCAGCAGGGCCACCAGCCAGTGCAGGGTGATACTGATATGGCCGTAGTGTTGTTGGCTGTTGCGCCACATGTCCGCATCTCGATTCCGGTAGCTGGTGAACAGTTTGATCGTTGACAAATAAAGAATAAATACCTATTTTGTGAAATCATTGTTCTGTTAAAGAGAACAATAACGAATACCCTCTTGTAGGAGCGGCCTTGGCCGCGAACAAGGTTTCTGCACACGGTTCGCGGCCAAGGCCGCTCCTACAAGGGGGGCGAGGGTGCGGTGATGATGCGCTTTGAATCGATGGAGACCTTCGTCCGGGCGTGGAATTCGACCTCGATTTCAATGACCGGCAGGTGGACCTGCTGGCGGAAGGCTTTGATCTCGCGCTGCGCATTGGCGACCTGGAGGATTCCAGCCTGATTGCGCGCCGCCTGGCCCGCATCCGCAGTTGTGTCTGTGCCAGCCCGGAATACCTGCAACGGGCCGGTACGCCCCGACGGCCCGAGGAATTGGCGCAGCATGCCTGCCTGACCTACAGTCTGGTGCCGGAGCCGGGGGTCTGGCGTTATCGCAACGCCGCCGGCAAGGCCGGCAGTGTACGGGTACCTTCACGCCTGCAGGCCAACAACGGGGATTTCCTCCATCGCGCGGCACTGGCAGGCCAGGGCATCGTCCTGCAGCCACTGTTCATCGTGCATGGTTTCCTCGCCGAGGGGCGCCTGTTGCCCCTGCTCACGGAATACGAGTGGCCCGCCACCAGTGCCCACGCCCTCTATCCCCACACTCGCCACCTCTCGCACCGGGTGCGCGCCTTCATTGAATTTCTCTCCGATTGGTTCGCCGAGTCGGATGCAAAGCAGAACGGGATGGGTTTTTGAAGTGGATATCACTATATACCCGCCAGGCGAGTGCAACACGAACGCAGGATGGAAATTGGTAAATTGCCCGTTTTCCCCTGTTTTTTATTGAAAAAATCGGCTATCACGTACATGGACGACAGCTTGCGGGCTTGTCATTCGCGGACAATGTACGTAGGGTATAGGAATGTTGCGAGGAGGAATCATTCCAACGCAACCGTCTGCGGGAATGCAGCATTCTCCAGGAAAACGCTTTTCAGCGCCCAAGGCGCGAGTTTTCACTCCGGTATCCAGACCGGGATCCATCAGCCCCGCCAGGGTGCTGTCGAACAGCAGGCCCGTCCTGCACAACATAATGAATCACGTCCGCCGCTGGCTGGATGAGATATCGCCTGAAACAACGATTTGTGCCGATTGCGGCATGAAGAGCGCATGTCCAGCCGGCATGCGACGTCTCCTGCATTTTGCAGTTTGTGATCACAAAATGGGAAACACGCTCATGCTAAATAGCAAACTTGAACAAGATTACGGTGAAGATCCCCTCGCGGTGCGCGAAACCGACAAGTACCAGGAGGAATACGTAAAATCCTTCGTGGAAAAATGGGATGAACTGATCGACTGGGATGGTCGCGCCGAGGCGGAAGGCCATTTTTTCATCGACAAGTTGCGCGAACTCGGCGTCAAGAAAGTGCTCGATGTGGCTACCGGAACCGGCTTTCACTCCGTGGCCCTGCTGGAAGCCGGCTTCCAGGTCACCAGCGCGGACGGCAGCCCGGTAATGCTGGCCAAGGCCTTCGAGAATGCGCGCAAGCGTGGCCATATCCTGCGCACCATCCATGCCGACTGGCGCTGGCTGAACCGCGATGTGCATGACCTCTACGATGCCGTCATCTGCCTTGGTAATTCCTTTACGCACCTCCATGATGAAAAAGACCGCCGCAAGGCCCTGGCCGAGTACTACGCCACGCTGCGCCACGACGGCATCCTGATCCTGGATCAGCGCAACTACGATGCCCTGCTCGACAAACAGGTCAAGCCTACCCACAAGTATTACTACTGTGGTGATAACGTGACCGCCGAACCGGAACACGTGGATGAATCCCTGGCGCGTTTCAAATATACATTCGGTGACAAGTCGGAATTCCATCTGAATATGTTTCCCCTGCGCAAGGCCTATATGCAACGGCTGTTGCGTGAGGTCGGGTTCCAGCGTGTGACCACCTACGGGGACTTCAAGGAAACCTACCGGGAAAGCGAGCCGGACTTCTTCATTCATGTGGCGGAAAAATCCTATCAAACCGGGGAGGGTGACGAATGAGCGCAGCACACTCCGAGGTGGTCAGTACCGCCCGCGACTACTACAACAGCGAGGACGCCGATAACTTCTACTTCCATATCTGGGGTGGCGAGGATATTCATATCGGCCTCTACGAGCACGAAGACGAGGAAATCGCCACGGCCTCGCGGCGCACCGTGGAATACATGGCACGCCAGGTGCCGGGCCTGAGCGCCGAGTCACGCGTGCTGGACCTGGGTGCAGGTTACGGCGGTGCCGCCCGCTACCTGGCCAGTACCTTCGGCTGCCATGTCACTGCCCTCAATCTCAGCGAGGCGGAGAATGAGCGCGATCGGGCCATGAATCGCGAAGCGGGGCTGGATCACCTCATCGAGGTGGTGGATGGTGATTTCGAACGCGTGCCCGGAGCGGATGCCCAATATGACCTGGTCTGGTCCCAGGATGCGATCCTGCACAGCCCCAATCGCGAACAGGTGATCCGCGAAGCCGCGCGCGTGCTGAAGCCGGGTGGACACCTGCTGTTCACCGATCCCATGCAGGCGGATGATTGCCCCGAGGGTGTGCTGCAGCCGGTGCTGGATCGTATCCACCTGGCTTCCCTGGGCTCCATCGGGTTCTACCGCCAGGCCGCGAAGGCCGCCGGCCTCACCGAGGTGGGTGTCGAGGACCAGACCGGGCAGCTGGTGCGCCACTATGGCCGGGTGCGCGCCGAGCTGCTGAAGCAGCGCGCGGCCCTGACCGGCAAGGTGTCCGAGGTCTATGTCGAGCGCATGCTCACCGGCCTGCAGCACTGGGTCGATGCCGGCCAGGCCGGCTACCTGGCCTGGGGTATCCTGCATTTCCGCAAGACCTCCTGAATCAACCAGAACCGCCCGGCACACCCGTTTTCGTCATTCCCGCGCAGGCCGGAATGACGAATCCAGCAGGGCTTTCCATGTAACTTGTTTTTGAGGATTTATTATGACTCGCAGCTATCTCGTATCTTCCGAATCCGTCGGCGAAGGCCATCCCGACAAGGTGTCCGACAATTGTTCCGACGCTATCCTCGACGCCATCCTGGCGCAGGATCCCAAGGCCCGTGTCGCCTGCGAGGTGATGGTGAACACCGGCATGGTGGTAGTCTCCGGCGAGATCACCACCGACGCGGTGGTCGACTATACCGACGTGATCCGCCAGACCATCCTGGACATCGGCTACAACGACGGCCGCATGGGCTTCGACGGCAAGTATTGCGCCGTGCTGATCGCCCTCGACCGGCAGTCGCCGGACATCGCCCAGGGTGTGGATGAAGGCGCCGGCCTGGACCTGGACCAGGGTGCCGGTGACCAGGGCCTGATGTACGGCTATGCCACCAACGAGACCGAGGAACTGATGCCCATGCCCATCCAGTACGCGCATCGGTTGACCGCCCGCCAGGCGGAAGTGCGCAAGAGCGGCAAACTGTCCTGGCTGCGCCCGGACTGCAAGTCCCAGGTGTCGGTGCGCTACGAAGGCAATACCCCCAAGGCCATCGAGGCGGTGGTGCTGTCCACCCAGCACGACGAGGACATCAGTCACGAAGACCTGTGCAAGGCGGTCATGGAGGAGATCATCAAGCCGGTGTTGCCGGCGGAAATGCTGTCCGACAAGACTGAATACTTCATCAACCCCACGGGGCGCTTCGTGGTGGGCGGCCCGGTGGGCGATTGCGGCCTGACGGGGCGCAAGATCATCGTCGATACCTACGGTGGTGTCGGCCGTCATGGCGGCGGCGCCTTCTCCGGCAAGGACCCCAGCAAGGTGGACCGTTCCGCCGCCTACGCGGCCCGCTACGTGGCTAAGAACGTGGTCGCCGCCGGCCTGGCCGATCGCTGCGAGGTGCAGGTGGCCTACGCCATCGGCGTCGCCCGCCCGGTATCGAT
>JAIVHA010000179.1 GCA_020201295.1 Lysobacteraceae bacterium
GAGATTGCCGCGTCACTTCTGGCCCATAGAATCCCTTCGGGCTTCATCATGTGTACCTTACCCTTCGGGTCAAGGCATCCTCGCAATGACGGGCATCTTCCGGCTTAAGTCAGTGCCATTCCCCCTAGGTTTGGGTCCGGGTTTTGTGATGAAATGTCGGCCTCATGACCTTTCCACGCCAGCAATGGATCCAATACGCCCGGCTGATGCGGCTGCACCGCCCCATCGGCATCCTGCTGCTGCTGTGGCCCACCCTGTGGGCCCTGTGGATCGCCGCCGAGGGCTGGCCCGATCCGCTGGTGCTGTTCGTGTTCGTCGCCGGCGTGGTGCTGATGCGCTCGGCCGGCTGCGTCATCAACGATTATGCGGACCGCCATTTCGACCCCCACGTGGCGCGCACCCGGGACCGGCCGCTCGCCGCCGGGCGGGTGAGCGAGCGTGAGGCGCTGATCCTGTTCGCGGTGCTGTGCGGGGTCTCTTTCCTGCTGGTGCTGCTCATGAACTGGCTCACCATCGCCCTGTCCCTGGTGGGCGTACTGCTGGCCGCCAGCTATCCCTTCATGAAGCGCTACACCCAGCTGCCCCAGGTCTACCTCGGCGCCGCCTTCGGCTGGGCCATCATCATGGCCTTCGCCGCCCAGGCCGGCGAGCTGACCCGCGTCGCCTGGCTGCTGTTCATCGCCAATGTCCTCTGGGCCACGGTGTACGACACCCAGTACGGCATGGTGGACCGCGAGGACGATCTCAAGATCGGGGTGAAATCCACCGCCATCCTGTTCGGCACGGCGGACCGGCTGATCATCGGCATCCTGCAGGTCATGCTGCTGCTGGCCCTGCTGCTGGTGGGCCACAACGCCGAGCTGGGACTCTACTACCACTTCAGTCTGCTGGTCGCTGCCGCCCTCATGGTCTACCAGCAGTACCTGATCCGCGAGCGTGAGCCGGCCCAGTGCTTCCAGGCCTTCCTCAACAACAACTGGTTCGGGGCGGCGCTGTTCGCCGGTATCTTCCTCGATTACCTGGCGCGGGCTGGCTGACCCCGCGCTCAGCGCCCACCCCCCCTGTAGGAGCGGCCTTTGGCCGCGAACAAGGTCGTCTTCACAATGAACGGTTCGCGGCCGAAGGCCGCTCCTACGTGGCGTCGGGAGCGGCCGTGCGCGCCAGCACCCAGACCTCCACCCGCGCCACCCCCGCCCCCTTGAGCAGCCGTGCCAGTTCATTCACCGTGGTGCCGGTGGTCATCACGTCATCGAGGATGGCGATGTGGTCCGGCAGTGGCCCTCCGGCCAGGGAATAGGCATTACGCAGGTTGCGCTGGCGCTCCCGTGCCGGCAGTTGTGCCTGGGAATCGGTGTGTTTCACCCGTCGCGCCAGGCGGTGATCCATCGGGATGCCCAGCTCGTCGCGCAACGGACGGCCGATCTCCAGCGTCTGGTTGAAACCGCGCTCCGCCAGGCGCCGACGGTGCAGGGGCACGGGCAGGATGACCGCCGGGCGCGGGCCGGGTATTGGCGCCAGCCTGTCCGCCAGCAACTGGCCCAGCAGCCGGCCCATGGCCAGGTCCTGGTGAAACTTGAGGCGCTGGACCAGGTAATTGTTTCATGTCCGATTCCCTGTCCGCCGCGCCGGCCACCCATCTGTGCACCGGGCGCCGCGCCCGCGCTGGTGCCGCCCTGTTCAATTACGGGAATATCCTCGCCATCCTGCTGCCCGTGCCCCTGGGCATCCTGTGGGTGGGCGTGTCCATGCTGGTGTATGCCATGAACCGCCATCACCCCAACGAGAAGGTCGGCCACTACACACAGCAGGCGGCCTACCGTTTCTATGGCGTCACCGGTTTCTTCGTGGCCGCCGCCACCTTCATTCCCGGCAGCGGCCTGCGTTATTACCTCATCGCCTGGGGCACCGCCGCCCTGGTGCTGATCCCCTGGTCGATCCTCGACCTGGTGCGCATCGCCCGCGATGAATGGCTCGATATGGAAGTAGACATAGAGGATGCCCACCATGAGTAAGCCCGCGCCGCTGGCGGAACAGCCGCAGGACGACCTGCGCCACGACTGGACCCGGGACGAGATCCTCGCCCTGTTCGCGCTGCCCTTCAACGACCTGCTGCACCGCGCCCACGAGACGCACCGCGCCAACTTCGACCCCAATGCCGTGCAGGTGAGCACCCTGCTCAGCATCAAGACCGGCGGCTGCCCCGAGGACTGCAAGTACTGCTCCCAGAGCGTGCACCACAACACCGACCTGGAGCCGGAGGCGCTGCTCAAGATACAGGAGGTGCTGGACGCCGCCCGCGCCGCAAAAGAGGCCGGCGCCAGCCGCTTCTGCATGGGCGCCGCCTGGCGCAACCCCAGGGGCCGCAACTTCGAGCGCGTGCTGGACATGGTGCGCGAGGTGCGCGAACTGGGCCTGGAGACCTGCGCCACCCTGGGCATGCTCGACCAGGACCAGGCCGCGCAACTGAAGGAGGCCGGGCTGGACTACTACAACCACAACCTGGACACCTCGCCGGAGTTCTACGGCACCATCATCGGCACCCGCAGTTTCCAGGACCGCCTCGACACCCTGGAGCATGTGCGCAACGCCGGTATCCACGTCTGCTCCGGCGGCATCCTCGGCATGGGCGAGACGCGCGCCGACCGCGCCTCCTTCCTGCGCGCCCTGGTCAACGAGCCGCGCCATCCCGAGAGCGTGCCCATCAACCAGCTGGTGCGCGTGCCCGGCACGCCGCTCGGTGACGTGGCCGAACTGGATCCCTTCGAGTTCGTGCGCACCGTGGCCATCGCCCGCATCCTGATGCCGCGATCGCATGTGCGCCTGTCCGCCGGCCGCAGTGAAATGAGCGACGAGATGCAGGCCCTGTGTTTCTTCGCCGGCGCCAATTCCATCTTCTATGGTGAAAAGCTGCTCACCACCGGCAATCCCGACACCGAGCGGGACCTGGCCCTGTTCGACCGTCTCGGCATCCATCCCGTCTAGCCCTGCTTCAACCAACGATGCCCGTTACCCTTTCACACCCGGTACTACACACCAACGGCTTCAATGGCCACGGAACCACACGGAAATACACGGAAGGATTTTGGCCACGGAATCCACGGAAGAACACGGAAAAAAATCATTGTAGTGGGTGCGGTGACAATGGTGTCGATCAGGCACGATATGCAGATGGGACCCTATATCCTCGTTTCAGATTTCCGTGTGGTTCCGTGTGCTTCCGTGGCCATTCCAATCCGATACCGGCGGCCTGAACAGGCAACAGGACATGCACGCCATGCAGGAACTCGCCACCGCCCTTGCCCAGCGCCAGGCCGACCAGCTGTACCGCCGGCGGCGCACGGTGGCAGGGCCGCAGGGGGTGGAGCTGTCGATCGACGGCAAGACGCTGCTCAGCTTCTGCAGCAACGACTACCTCGGCCTCGCCAATGACCCGCGCCTGGTGGCGGCGCTCAAGGACGGCGCCGACCGCTTCGGTGTCGGCAGCGGTGCCGCCCACCTGATTTCCGGCCACAGCCGCGCCCATCATGAACTGGAAGAGGCGCTGGCGGACTTCACCGGCCGGCCGCGCGCGCTGCTGTTTTCCACCGGCTACATGGCCAACCTCGGCATCCTTCAGGCCCTGCTCGGCCGCCACGACCAGGTGTTCGAGGACCGCTACAACCACGCCTCCCTGCTCGATGCCGCGAAACTGAGCGGCGCGAAACTGCACCGCTATGCCCACGGCGATACCACCGCGCTGGCGGAACAGCTCGCCACGCATACCAGCGGCGAACGCCTGGTGGCCAGCGACGGCGTGTTCAGCATGGACGGCGACCAGGCGCCGCTGGCGGAACTGGCGCGCCTGTGCAAGCAGCACGACGCCTGGCTGCTGGTGGACGATGCCCATGGCATCGGCGTGCTGGGCAAGGAAGGCCGCGGTTCCCTGGACGCGGCCGGGCTGGGCATCGACGAGGTGCCGATCCTGATGGGCACCCTGGGCAAGGCACTGGGCACCGCCGGCGCCTTCGTGGCCGGCAGCGAGGACCTGATCGAGACCCTGATCCAGCAGGCCCGCACCTATGTCTATACCACCGCCACACCGCCGGCCCTGGCCTGGGCCACCCTGGAGTCGCTGCGCATCGCGCGCGCGGAAGACTGGCGGCGGGAAAAACTCCACGTCCTGGTGGCGCGCTTTCGCGCCGGCACGGCCGAGCTGGGCCTGCAGCTCATGGATTCGCAGACCCCCATCCAGCCATTGCGGGTGGGCGATGCCGCTACCGCCCTGCACCTGAGCGAACAGTTGCTGGCACGCGGCATTCTGGTCACCGCCATCCGCCCGCCCACGGTACCGACCGGCACGGCGCGGCTGCGCATCACCTTCTCCACCCTGCACGAGGAGAGCCAGGTGGACCGGCTGCTGGGGGTGCTGGAGGAGGTCCTTTCAAGCTCAAAAAATCAATGGCCACAGAAGCACACGGAAGCACACGGAAAAAACCCATGAAATCGCATCATACAGGTCCATGTGCGCAGGCCTTCGAGCCTTGTTTTTATTTCCGTGTTTTTCCGTGTGCTTCCGTGGCCATAAACGATTTTTCTTAGTATGAACCTGCATACGCAAACGAGTGGCACCGGCCCTGACCTGTTCCTCATCCACGGCTGGGGACTGAACGGCACCATCTGGTCCGGCCTGCGCGCGGCCCTGGAAGCGGACTACCGCGTCACCGCCGTGGACCTCCCGGGCCATGGCCGCAGTCCCGGCGGTACTTTCGATCTGGACAGCGCCAGCATCGCGTTGCGGGAGGCCGCACCACCCCAGGCCCACTGGATCGCCTGGTCCCTGGGCGGCCTACTGGCCCTGCACGCCGCGCGGCCGGCACCGGAGCGCATCACAGGCCTGACCCTGGTGGCCAGCAGCCCGCGCTTCGTACAGGCCCCCGACTGGCCCCATGCGGTACCGGCCGCCGTGCTGGCGCAATTCCTCGATGAACTGCAACAGGACTACCGCGCCACCCTCAACCGTTTCCTGGCCCTGCAGGTGCGCGGCAGCGCGGAGGCCGGTGGCACACTGCGCGCGTTGCGCGGCCAGTTGTTCGCCCATGGCGAGCCGGATCCGACTGCGCTGGCGGCCGGCCTCGCCATCCTGCGCGATGCGGACCTGCGCCCGGGCCTGGATGGCATCACTCTGCCGCTGCAGTTCATCATGGGTGAACGGGACACCCTGATACCGGCAGCCGCGGCGCGTGCCTGCGTCGCGCGCGCGCCTGCCGCGCAACTGGAGGTGATCGCGGGCGCCGGTCACGCACCCTTCCTGTCCCACCCACGGGAATTTCTCGCCGCATTGCGCCCCTTCCTGCCCGCGACGCAGCCTCGGGAGGTTCGCCACCATGGCGGCTGACGAACGCTACCGCATCGACAAGGCCTGGACGCGGCGCTCCTTCGCGCACGCGGCCGACACCTATGATCGCGCGGCGGCCTTGCAACGCGAGGTGGGCGCGCAGCTGCTGGAACGCCTCGACCTGGTGAAACTGCAACCGACGCGGGTGCTGGACCTTGGCAGCGGCACCGGCGACATCAGCCACGCCTTGCTGCGCCGCTACCGCAAGGCCCGGGTGATCTCGCTGGACATTGCCTTCACCATGGCCCAGCGCAGTCGCAGGCGCGGCGGTTGGCTGCGCCGACCCATGGCGGTGTGCGCCGACGCCGAACGACTGCCCTTCGCCGATCGCAGCTTCGAACTGCTGATCTCCAACCTTATGCTGCAATGGTGCCAGGACCTCGACAGTGCCTTCGCGGAATTTCGCCGCGTGCTGGCGCCGGGCGGCCTGCTGCTGTTCACCACCTTCGGCCCCGATACCCTGAAGGAACTGCGTCACAGCTGGCGCCAGGTGGATAATCATACCCATGTGAACGCCTTCCTCGACATGCACGACATCGGCGACGCCCTTCTGCGCGCCGGCCTGGCCGAACCGGTCATGGACGTGGAACGCATGGCGGTCACCTACCCGGACGTACGCGGGTTGATGCGTGACCTCAAGGAACTGGGTGCGCACAATGTCACCGCCGGTCGTAACCATGCCCTGACCGGGCCGCGCAAGCTGCAGCGCATGCTGGAGGCCTATGAAGGCTTTCGCCAGGACGGGCGCCTGCCCGCCAGCTACGAGGTGGTGCATGGCCATGCCTGGTCGGTCCCGCGCGGGCAATCCCAGGTGACCAGGGATGGTGAAGTACGCATTCCGCTGGATGCCCTGCGGCGACGCTGAAGCCATGAACAACGGCTACTTCATCACCGGCACCGACACCGAGGTGGGCAAGACCCGCGTCAGTGTCGCCCTGCTGCACTGGCTGCAACAACAGGGCCTGCGTGTCGCCGGCATGAAGCCCGTAGCCGCCGGCTGCGAGGAAACCGCGGCGGGCCTGCGCAACGAGGACGCCCTGGCCCTGCAGGCCGCTTCCTCGGTGACACTGCCCTACGACACGATCAATCCCTACGCCTTGGCACCACCTATCGCGCCACACCTGGCGGCGCGCGATGCGGGCATCCTCATCGACATCGACCCGATCCTGGCCGCCTACCGCACCATCGCCGCACAGGTGGACAGCGTGGTCGTCGAGGGCGCTGGTGGTTGGCGCGTGCCGCTGAATGACAACCAGGACATGAGCGATCTCGCCGCCGCCCTTGGTCTGCCCGTGGTGCTGGTGGTGGACATCCGCCTGGGCTGCATCAACCATGCCCTGCTCAGCGCCCAGGCCATCGCCGCCCGCGGCCTGCCCCTGGCCGGCTGGGCCGCCAACCACGCCCATGGGGACTACGCGCGCAGCGCGGACAATATCGCCAGTATCGCGGCGCGCGTCGGGGCGCCGTTGCTGGGGGTGATTCCATACCACGGAGACATCACGATGGACCAGGTGGAAGGCCTGCGCGGGTGATGCAGCCCCTGGGGTATATCCCACCGGTAGAAGTTGAGGCAAACTACTACCGGCAGTTAGCCAGTCAGGTGCAATGACGGCTTGACTTAAACAGCAGTCTGGAATACTGGCTACAACACTGGGCATACCGTCATTCCCGCGAAGGCGGGAATCCATGTACGTCAAACCACTGGATTCCCGCCTTCGCGGGAATGACGGGACTCAACTGCAGCACTAATGAAATGCCGCATAAGGCGGGCGTCTCTCCGGGTCCTTTTGTGAGCCAAAGGAATGCAGATGAATAAACAATTAGCTAACTTTATTCGGACAGAAATTGAACCGATTCTTAAGGATTGGGAAGAATTCGCCAAAACCATCCTTAAAGCCAAATATATGGGCAAGACCGGGTTACGCGACCACGCCAAGGAAATGCTTCTGGAGATTGCCAAGGATCTTGAATCACACCAGAGTGAATCAGATCAGGCCGCCAAATCGAAAGGCCGTAAGCCGAAGAATGGCGAGGAATCCTGGGCAGAAGTGCACGGTGGCGATCGACAGACCAGCGGCTTCAGCGTCAATGAGACGGTTTCCGAATTTCGAGCCCTGCGAGCGAGCGTGGTGTCACACTGGACTAAAGCGTACCCCACGATTACCGGTCAACAGCTTGAAGATCTCACCAGGTTCCATGAAGCCATTGACCAGGCCGTCGCCGAATCGCTCGAGCAATATGCCACCGTAAAAGATGCGGAAACCCGGCTGCTCGGCGCCATCCTGCTCGCGTCGCCTGATCCGACTTATGTGCTGGATCACGAAGGCAGAT
>JAIVHA010000033.1 GCA_020201295.1 Lysobacteraceae bacterium
GAACACTGCCGGCAATTCCGCGTCCCGGATGCCGTGGCGGCTGGCCAGTTCATCGCGGTGCAGGAATTCACATTCCGCATCGAGACCCTCGAGGAACTCCACCCATTGCTTGCGCACCTTGAAGTGGTCGTGGGTCAGGGCGCAGAGCTTGCATGCATAGGTGTCCGGCGAGAGGATCTTGTGTGCGATATCCGTTACCGTGTTGAATAGCCCGCTATCGGCGTTGTAGACGAATACCAGTTTATTGTCCATGGTGTTGTACCCGGTCTGTGTGGTTGCCCCCTGTTGGGCCGTTGGACGATACTGGGCCCTGTCGAATGAGGATAAGGTAACGCTTGCACCCCGTCACCCATGCAAAGGACCCAGATCAAGGTCAAGCCCAATACCGTGCAGTCGCGCCTGGAACCGCAGGAGGACGGCAGCTGGCTTGCCCGCCTGAAATCCCCGCCCATCGACGGCAAGGCCAACCTGGAACTCATTGCCCTTGTCGCCCGTCACTTCGCGGTACGCAAGGCCCAGGTGCGCATCAAGGCGCATATCCGGTCGCAGCAAGCTGGTGGAGATCGATGATGACTGACGGCGGGCACCCATGGATTTGATCACCCAGGGCCTGGCCGGTGCCGTGCTGGCACAGGGCGCGGCACGGCCGGCGGAAACTCGGCGCGCGGCCCTGATCGGTGCCGTGGCCGGCATGCTGCCCGATGCGGACATTCTCATCCACGCCGCCGACGACCCGCTGTTCAACCTCGAATTCCACCGGCATTTCACTCATTCGCTGTTGTTCGTGCCATTTGGCGCGCTCCTGGTCACCTTGCTGGCCTGGCCCTTCCTGCGCGGTCGGCTTTCCGCACTTCGAATCTACGGTTTTGCCCTGCTGGGCATGCTGACGGCTGGCCTGCTCGATGCCTGCACCAGTTTCGGTACCCATCTGCTGTGGCCCTTCAGCGAAGAACGCATTGCCTGGAGCCTGATCGCCATCGTCGACCCGGTGTTCTCCCTGGTGTTGCTGGCCGCCTTGCTGCTGGCCTGGCACAGACGCAGCGCGGTCCCGGCGCGTTTTGGCATAGGGCTCGCGCTGCTGTACCTGTTGTTGGCATTTGTGCAGCAGCAGCGCGCCATGGGTGTGGTGTCGGAACTGGCTGGGGAGCGCGGTCATGAAATTGAACGACTGGAGGTGAAACCGACCCTGGGGAATATCCTGCTTTGGCGGACACTGTATCAGGTGGAGGACCTGTTTTACGTGGATGCCGTGCGCGTGGGTTGGTTCCGTGCACCGCGTTACTATGCGGGCGAGCCCATCGCGCGAGGTGTACCCGAAGACCTGGCCGTGATCCCCGCTGATTCGGTGCTCATGCAGGATATCCAGCGCTTTTCGAAATTGACCGATGGTTATCTGGTACGCCATCCCGTGCAGCCCTGGGTGCTGGGCGATGTTCGCTATGCCATGCTGCCAAATAGCATACGACCCCTGTGGGGAATACGTATCAATCCGGCGCTTCCGGATGAGCATGTGGAATTTGTTACGCTGCGGGAGACGAATCCGGAAATGCGGCAGGAGTTCCTGGATATGCTGCTGGGCCGTGATTGAACGGCGCAGTTCACCCGTGACAGGAGGCAACACGCTGTGTTCAGGTTTTTCTTGATCATTCTGCTGTTACTCGTGCAGCCGGTGCAGTCCGAACCGGCATCCACCGTTGCTAATCCACCCCTGGATACGGCCGCGGTCCTGGTGGCCATTGACGCAAGTCCGTTCGAGGAACCCATTCACCTGGAGTCGAAGCAGACGAGGCATGAGGTCCAGGGGCATGTGTATGCGATCCTGGACGTTCCTTTCGCGGAGCTGAGCGAGGCAGTGGCCAGTCCCCGGGGATGGTGCGAGATCCTGTTTTTGCATTACAACATCAAGGCCTGCGTTCACCAGCGTGTGGAGGAGGCGGCCAGTCTGGCGGTTTTCATCGGCAGGAAATATTACCAGGACCCCGAAGTCGCGCGGCAAACCCGCTTGGGCTTCTACCTCGAAGACCAAACTGAGGACCAGCTGGCCCTGCGCCTCGAGGCCGATCGCGGCCCGCTCGGGGTGCGGGCATTTCAGATCAAGGTGCGGGCGGTTCCTCTCGATGAGGACCGCAGCCTGATGCGGCTGAGTTATTCACTCGGCCACGGCCGGCTTGCACGTTTTGTCATGCAGGTATATTTCTCGACAAGCGGGCGTGATCGTATTGGCTTCACGGTGGAAGACGATGATCAGGATGGAACCGCAGAGCCTGTGGGTGGAATGCGCGGCATGATTGAGCGCAACACCATGCGCTTCTTTTTCGCCATCACCAGCTACCTGCGCATGCCCGATCCGCGCCAGCAGGAGGCGCGGCACGTACACTGGTTTGAGCAAACGGAGCGTTATCCGGAACAGCTCAGGGAGATGGACGAAGCCGCCTACCTGGCGCAGAAGCGGCGGGAACGGCGGAACCAGGACGTCTGGCAGGCCCAGGTCGACGGCTAGCAGATGCCGTGCACTACCTGCATCCGGGTCACCGGATCCTGACGGTAGAAGGCACGCAGTTGTTCATATACAGCGGGATACCCGCGCTGCACATCGCCAGGACACTCAAAGAAGGCCTCACTCAGAACAGCGAAAAATTCCGCGGGGTCTTCCGCCGCATAGGGATCGATGAGGGTTTCGCGTCCGGCGTCGAGTTCGGCATTCAATTGCTCGAAGGCGGCGCGGAAGGCCGCGGTCCAGTCCGCCGGCTGCATGTCACGGTGCAGGGGGGGCATGCCGTTGGCGTCTCCGTTCCGCATGTCGAGCTTGTGGGCGAATTCGTGGATCACCACATTGTAGCCGTTCATGTCCAGCGAGGCCTCCACGTCGGCCCAGGACAGGATCACCGGGCCGTGGGACCAGGATTCCCCGCTGAGGGGCATGTGGCGCACATGTACCAGCCCCTGTTCGTCTTCCACTTCGTGGCGTGGGATGAATTCGTCTGGATAGACGATGACCTCGTGGAAGCCTTCGTACCAGTCGTTGTCGAGGGCGAGAATCGGTAGCACCGCCAGTGCCGCGAGCAACTGGCGGTGTTTATCTTCCAGGTTCTGCCCCTGTACCCCGAGCAGGGTCTTCTCCGCCAGGAAAATGGTGGCCAGCTCGCGCAGGCGCTCCCGCTCCGCTGGCGAAAGGCAGGCCAGCAGGGGCACGGCACCGCACAGCGCCTGCCACGAATCGGCCGCCAGCGGTTCCCGTTGCAGCAGGCGCCGGCGGCGCCAGTCGCGGAAAAATCCCATGTTCTTCTATTTCCTTGCGGGTTCGGTGGAGTCTGACCGCATTGAAGCGCCATAGGCCGTCATTGCGAGCGAAGCGCGGCAATCTTGTAAAATGCAGGCAATTGGCTGGAGATTGCCGCGCTTCGCTCGCAATGACGAAATCGATTCGGCCTAGCCGATGGATTGCTTTATCATGCCACAATCATGCTGACCATTAACCGCCAGATTGCCATTCCCGACGCTGAAATTGAATTCAGCGCCATCCGTGCCCAGGGCGCGGGCGGCCAGAACGTCAACAAGGTGTCCAGTGCCGTGCACCTGCGTTTCGATATCCGTGCCTCTTCGCTGCCCGAGGAATGCAAGCTGCGCCTGCTGGCCCTTTCGGACCAGCGCGTTACCGGCGAGGGCGTGATCGTCATCAAGGCGCAACGATTTCGCAGCCTGGAGAAGAACCGCGAGGAGGCCCTGCAGCGCCTGGCGGAGTTGATCCAGCGCGCCATCTTTGTGTCCAAGACGCGCAAGCCCACCAAGCCGTCCAAGTCCGCCCGCCGGAAGCGGGTGGACCACAAGACCCAACGCGGCAAGACCAAGGCGCTGCGCGGGCGGGTGCGCAACGGGGAGTGAAAAATCGGGGACAGACCCCGTTTTTCTGTCCCCTATTTTTTAAATCAGCCCAAAAAGAAAGAAGAAAAACGGGGTCTGTCCCCAATTTTTCGACAGCCTTGTCACAGTTCCCGCAGCAAGCGCTCCATCATCCCCAGCGCCTGGCTGGCATAGCCGCCGCCGAACAGGTTGGCGTGGTTGAGGATGTGGTAGAGGTTGTAGAGGGTCTTGCGTTGGGCATAGCCGGGATCCAGCGGCCAGGCGCGCTGGTAGGCGGCATAAAACTCGCCGCCGAAGCCACCGAACAGCTCGGTCATGGCGACATCCGCCTCGCGGTCACCGCAGTAGGGCGCAGGGTCGAAGATCACCGGCTCACCAGCGCGGGTGAAGCTGTAATTGCCGGACCAGAGGTCGCCGTGCAACAGGGAGGGCACGGGGTGGTAATCCTCGAACAGGGCGGGAAATCGTTCCAGGAGCTCCGCGCCCAGGGCCTGCAGCCGGCCACCAAAGCCGTTGCGCGCCGCCAGTTCCAGCTGGAAGCCCAGGCGCCGCTCGCGCCAGAACTCGAGCCAACTGTCGGATGGGCTGTTGCGCTGCGGTGTGGAGCCGATGGTATTGTCCCGCGACCAGCCGAAGCGCGTCTGCGGCACGCGGTGCAGGGCGGCCAGTCCCTCACCCAGCAACGCCATCGAACCATGCCCACCAAGTTCCAGGTATTCCATCACCAGCCAGGCGGTATCGCCTTCACGCCCCGTGCAGACCGGCTGCGGCACGCGCAGGCTGTCGGTGGCGGCCAGGGCGCGCAGGCCCTCGGCTTCCGCCTCGAACATGGGCAGCAGTCCGGCCTGGTTGAGCTTGACGAAATAGGCGATGCCGTCGCATTCGAGGCGCTGGGCGCGGTTGATGCAGCCCCCCGCCATTTCCTGGCCAGGACCGGGCTTGCCGGGGCCGCCGCTGGTGGTGGCGATGGATTGGCAGATGGCGTGTTCGAGGTTCATGGTCCGGATGCGTTTGTATGAACCCAATCATTGCAACATCTGGTTGTAGGAGCGGCCTTGGCCGCGAATGTTCGCGGCCAAGGCCGCTCCTACAGGGTCCGGGCTGAACACCTCAGAGCAACTGCGACACCCGCTGGTGCAGCGGGCTGGCGCGCGGGAAATGCGCCAGCAGGAACTTCATCTGGTCGGACAGCACGCGCCGGCCCTGCAGGTAGATGTACTCGGCGTAATTGGGCGTGAAGGGCACTGCCAGCAACTCCATGTTCGCCTGCTCCGGGGTGCGGCCGGCCTTGTGGTTGTTGCAGCGCCGGCAGGCGGTGACCACGTTTTTCCACTGGTCGCGGCCACCCTGGGAAACCGGGGTCACATGGTCGCGCGACAGGTCGGAAATGGGGAAGCGGTTGCCGCAGTACAGGCACAGATGGGCGTCGCGACGAAACAGGGCGCGATTGTTGAGGGGCGGCACATAGCGCGCGCGGATCTTGGAAAGGAGGGTTTTGTTGCCATGGGTGGCGATGATGGAGTTGACACCGATGACGCTGCGCTTGCCCGTGATGGCATTGGTGCCGCCATGGACTTCATACAGCAGTGAGCCACAGGTGAAGGCCACCTGGTCCAGATAGTACAGGCGCACGGCATCCTGATAATCGATCCATTCCAGGGGCACACCGGCCTGGTCGGTGCGCAGCACCTGGTGGTTCAGCTCGTACATGGAGAAACTCCCGACCCACTGATTCCGCTGGTGAATAGTTATCCCAGAAATGAGGGTGTTTGTAAACGCCTGAATTCTGGTGGATTACAATTTCATGACGGCAGGGGCCGGGGGAAATCCGAACAGATTCCGGCGTTTAATCACCGGCCGGTTTCCGCTATGA
This sequence comes from Lysobacteraceae bacterium, assembly GCA_020201295.1. Classification (GTDB taxonomy): domain Bacteria; phylum Pseudomonadota; class Gammaproteobacteria; order DSM-19610; family DSM-19610; genus JAIVHA01. The sequence goes on from JAIVHA010000033.1 coordinate 5,735, forward strand.
TGCCTTGATTTTGCGGGCACGCGTGCGGGGAAACCGCGGATGCGGGCCTTTATCCAGAAATTCTCACCGCAAAGGCGCAAAGAACGCAGAGAAGCCCGGATGTTATGGTTGGCACGTGCCTGTTCCAGGGCGCCGGCGCCGGTACCTATCACGGTGACGAGGCCTACGGCTCCGCCCGGGTGGTGGACACCGATACCTTATATAAGGAAGCCGACCTGCTGCTCAAGGTGCAGCCGCCCTCGGAAGAAGAAATCGCCCGCCTCAAGGAAGGTGCCGTGGTGGTGGGCATGATGTTGCCCCACAAGTACCCCGAACGGGTCGCGCTGATGCGCGACCGCAAGATCACCGCCTTCGCCATGGAACTGGTGCCGCGCATCTCCCGCGCGCAGAGCATGGATGTGCTGTCCTCCCAGGCCGCCGTGGCCGGCTACAAGGCGGCGCTGATGGCCGCCGAGCGCAGCGGCCGTTTCTTCCCCATGCTCACCACCGCCGCCGGCACCATCCGGCCCGCCAAGGTGCTGGTGATCGGCGCCGGCGTGGCCGGCCTGCAGGCCATCGCCACCGCCAAGCGCCTCGGCGCCCAGGTGGAAGGCTATGACGTGCGTTCCGCCACGCGCGAGCAGATCCAGTCACTGGGCGCCAAGTTCGTCGATACCGGTGTCAGCGCCGAGGGTACGGGCGGCTACGCCCGCGAACTCACCGACGAGGAGAAGCAGAAGCAGCAGGCGGTGCTCGAAAAACACATCGCCGCCGCCGACGTGGTCATCACCACCGCCGCCATCCCCGGCCGCGCCTCGCCGCGCATCATCAGCACCGCCGTGGTGGAACAGATGAAGCCCGGCGCGGTGATCATCGACCTGGCCGCCGAGGGTGGCGGGAACTGCGAGGTGACCCAGCCCGGCGAACAGATCGAGCACCAGGGCGTGATCGTCTACGGCCCGCTCAATGTGCCGAGCCAGCTGGCGGTGCACGCCAGCGAGATGTACGCCAAGAACCTGCTGAATTTCCTCACCCCCATGCTCCAGGAGGGCGAATTCACGCCCGACTGGGAGGACGAGGTGATCAGCGGCAGCCTGCTCACCCACGCGGGTGAAATCAAGCACGGCCCGAGCCGCGAGGCCGTGGAAGGAGCGCAGTCATGATCGAAGGTTTCACAGCCCTGTACATCTTCATGCTGGCCGGCTTCGTCGGCTATGAGGTCATTGGCCGGGTGCCGGTGATCCTGCACACGCCGCTGATGTCCGGCTCCAATTTCGTGCACGGCATCGTGCTGGTGGGCGCCATGGTGGCCCTGGGTCATGCGGAAACGGACATGGAACGCATGATCGGCTTCATCGGCGTCATGCTGGGGGCGGGCAACGCCGTGGGCGGCTATGTGGTGACCGAGCGCATGCTCGAAATGTTCAAGAGCAGCAAGGAGAAGCGGCAATGATCGAGCTTAGTTACTTCGCCGCGGCCGTACTGTTCATCCTCGGCCTCAAGCGCATGAGCTCGCCCGTGACCGCGCGCGGCGGCATCGTCTGGGCCGGGGCCGGCATGGTGGTGGCCACCCTGGTGACCTTCTTCCATCCCGGCCTGAGCAACTTCGGCCTGATGATCCTGGCCATGCTCATCGGCGGTGGTCAAGGGGCATTTCGACACGGGTACCTTCCAGACCCTGGCGGTGGCCGGCGCCCTGATCGGCTCGGTGGCCTTCTCCGGTTCCATGATCGCCTTCGCCAAGCTGCAGGGGCTGATCAAGCGCTCCATCCTGTTTCCCCAGCAACAGCTCATCAACCTGGCCATCTTCGCGGCCACGCTGGTGTTCGGCCTGATCCTGATCTTTTCCGAGGCGCCCGCCGGCTTTGCCATCTTCATGTTCTTCATGCTGGCGCTGCTGTTCGGCATCCTGATGACGCTGCCCATCGGCGGCGCCGACATGCCGGTGGTGATCTCGCTGTACAACGCCCTGACCGGCCTGGCGGTGGCCTTCGAGGGCTTCGTGCTGGGCAACGCGGCCATGATCATCGCCGGCACGGTGGTGGGCGCGGCCGGTACCCTGCTGACCCAGCTCATGGCCAAGGCCATGAACCGCCCCCTGACCAACGTGCTGTTCAGCGGTTTCGGCGCCCAGGGTGGCGAGGCCATGGAGGCGGTGGAAGGCAGCATGAAGGAAGTCGGCCCCATGGACGCAGCCGCCATGATGGCCTATGCCAGCAAGGTCGTCATCGTGCCCGGCTATGGCCTGGCGGTGGCGCAGGCCCAGCACAAGGTGTGGGAGTTCGTGCAGCTGCTGGAGGAGAAGGGTGTGGAGGTGAAGTTCGCCATCCATCCGGTGGCGGGTCGCATGCCCGGCCACATGAACGTGCTGCTGGCCGAGGCCGGTGTGCCCTACGACAAGATCTACGACCTGGAGGAGATCAACAACGAGTTTCCCCAGGCAGACGTGGTGCTGGTGATCGGCGCCAACGACGTGGTCAACCCCGCGGCGCGCAACGATCCCAACAGCCCGATCTACGGCATGCCCATCCTCAATGCCGACAAGGCGCGCAATGTCATCGTGGTCAAGCGCGGCAAGGGCACTGGCTTCTCGGGTATCGAGAATGCCCTGTTCTTCCTCGACAATACCCGTATGCTCTACGGCGACGGCCAGGCGGTGGCCAGTCAGCTGATCGCGGAAGTGAAGCAGCTGTAAGGCAGGCCCATGCGGGAACCCCGAAGCCGCCTCCGGGCGGCTTTTTCCTTGGCCGGGGTTTGTCGGGCTTCGGCCCGACATCCCGATTTCGGGCTGTTTTATGTCTCAAAATGGCGTCGGATCAAGCACATCGCTGCAGCAGGCGCAAGGCTTTCCGGGGCAATTCGGGGCGGTTTATGCACAGACTGTCGAAAAATTTTCACAATTGGCGGTTTTCCCCGTCCCGACCCGCTTCCGGTGCTATAAAAAACGTATAAGCTATTGCTTTATATTAAATAATGCTGCTGGTGATAATTTAACCAATTTAACAAAAGGGTAATAATGACGCCGCTTGCAGCCGGTTTACCCCAAAGCTTCCACAGAGTTATCCACAATTTCTGTGGATAAGGATGCACCTCAACAGGATGAATGGCTTAGCGATTTTTAGTGAGAATGGTCCTCAAGCATCGGGGCTAACTCAACCGCGACTGTCCGGGGTGCCGGGACGGAGTGGCGGTCCATGAGCCCATGCTTCCTCCAGGTCGCCGTGCCATCGCCCCTGCAGCGTGTCTTCGACTACCGCGCGCCAGCGGATTGGGATCCGGCCCGGCTGCAACCGGGGGTGCGGGTGCGGGTGCCCTTCGGCCGCGGCGAACAGGTGGGTGTACTGCTGGCGGTGCGTGATCGCAGCGAGGTGCCCGCCGCCAAACTGAAGACCGCGCACGCCCTGCTCGACGATGTCCCGCTATTGCCGCCAAATCTGTTGGCGCTGGTGCAGTGGGCCAGTCGCTACTACCACTATCCCATCGGCGAGGCCCTGGCCACCGCCCTGCCGGTATTGTTGCGGCGCGGCCACCAGGGACGCGTCGCCGGGGTAACGGAATGGCGGCTGACCGAGGCGGGACGTACCGTGGCGGCGGATAGCCTGAAGCGTGCGCCGCGCCAACTCGCCCTGCTGCAGCAGTTGCGCCGGCATCCCGCGGGCCTGCCGCGCGAGGCACTGGAGGCAAGCGCGGCCACCCTGCGCGCCCTGGTCGACAAGGGCTGGGTGGAGGAGCGGGAAAGGCCCTGCCTGGAAGCGGTACCGGCCAGCCCCGAACCGGCGCCGGTGCTGAATGCCGGACAGGCGGGCGCGGTGGCGGCCGTGACCGCTGCCGCGCCTGGGCCTGGTGCTGGTGGACGAGGAACACGACGCTTCCCTCAAGCAGCAGGAAGGTTTTCGCTACTCGGCCCGCGACCTGGCCGTGTGGCGCGCCCACCGCGAAGGCGTGCCGGTGGTGCTGGGCACGGCCACGCCGTCCCTGGAATCCTTGTACAACGTGGCGCAGGGCCGTTATGCACGCCTGCACCTGCCCGATCGCACCGGCAGCTCGCGCCCGCCACGGGTGGGCCTGCTGGATATCCGCCGCCAGCCCATGGACAGTCCGCTGGCACCGGCGCTGCAGGCCGCCATGGAACGCCACCTGGCGGCGGGCGGCCAGGTGTTGTTGTTCCTCAACCGGCGCGGCTTCGCGCCCACCCTGTTGTGCCACGAATGCGGCTGGCTGGCGGACTGTCCGCGCTGCGATGCCCACATGACCCTGCACCAGCGCGCCGGGCGCTTGCGCTGCCACCACTGCGGCCATGAGCGGGCGCTGCCGCACCAGTGTCCCGGCTGCGGCAGCCTCGACCTGCTGGCCCTGGGCAAGGGCACGGAACGCATCGAGGAATACCTGGCGGCACGCTTCCCCGACCAGGAGACCATCCGCATCGACCGTGATACCACCCGTCGCAAGGGGGCGCTGGAAGCCCGCCTGGCGCAGGCCACGGAAGGGGTGGCGCGCATCCTGGTGGGCACCCAGATGCTGGCCAAGGGCCACCACTTTCCGCAGGTGAGCCTGGTGGCCATCCTCGATGCCGACCAGGGCCTGTTCAGCAATGATTTTCGCGCCGCCGAGCGCCTGGCCCAGCTCATCGTGCAAGTGGCCGGCCGCGCCGGCCGTGCCGATCGCGCCGGCGAGGTATTGATCCAGACCCACCATCCCGAACATCCCCTGTTGCAGCAGCTGGTGCTGCAGGGCTACGGGGCCTTTGCCGAGGCGGCCCTGGCGGAGCGCCAGGCGGCCGGCTTCCCGCCCTTCGCCAGCCTGGCCTTGCTGCGCGCCGAGGCCAGCGGCCGCGAGCCGGCGCTGGCCTTCCTCGAGGAGGCGCGGGACGCGGCCCAGGCACTGGGTCTGGCGGGTGTGCAGTTCTGGGGTCCGGTACCCGCGCCCATGGAGCGGCGCGCCGGCCGCTACCGGGCGCAGTTGCTGCTGCAGGCGCCGGAACGAGGGGCGCTGCAGCAGCTGCTCGACCCCTGGGTACTGCAACTGGGGCAGCTGAAGAGCGCCCGCAAGGTGCGCTGGTCCCTGGACGTGGATCCGGTGGATACCCTCTAGCTAGCCGGTTGCGAAACGCGGGGCAGCAGGGATAATAGGCGCCTCTTCCGCCGCGCGCGGAACCTGGCAAACCGAAGCGAATCCTTTCCATGAAGCAACAGCTGGCGCAACTCCTGGCGCAGGCCTACGCGGCCCTGCAGTCCCAAGGCATGATTCCCGTCGACCACGCGGTCGATATCCTGGTGGAGCGCACCCGCGATCGCAGCCATGGGGACTTCGCCAGCAACCTGGCCATGATCCTGGCCAAGGTGGCGCAGCGCAAGCCGCGTGACATCGCCGAGGCCCTGGTGGCCGCACTGCCGCAGGTGGCGCAGGTCAGCAAGGTGGAAATCGCCGGTCCCGGCTTCATCAACTTTCACCTCAGCCGCGACGCCTGGCATGGCGTGGTGGGAGAGATCCTCGAACGCGGCGCCGACTATGGTCGCAGTGAGATGGGCCAGGGCCAGCCGGTGCAGGTGGAGTTCGTGTCCGCCAATCCCACCGGCCCGCTGCACGTGGGCCACGGCCGCGGCGCCGCCTATGGCGCCACGGTGGCGGACCTGCTGCACGCCGTGGGTTTCAACGTGCACCGTGAATACTACGTCAATGATGCGGGCCGGCAGATGGATATCCTGGCCACCAGCGTGTTCCTGCGCTATCTGGAACTGGCCGGCGTGGAGCTGCCCTTCCCCAGCAACGGCTACCAGGGCGACTATGTCTGGGACATCGGCGCCACCCTCCATCGCAACCATGGCAACGACTGGGCCTTCGGTCCCGAGGAGATGCTGCGCGACATCCCCGTCGATGCGCCGGCGGGCGGTGACAAGGAAGAACACATCGATGCCCTCATCGCCCGTAGCAAGCAGTTGCTGGGCCCGCAGCGCTACCGCGAACTGTTCGACGAGGGACTGAATTCCATTCTCGCCAACATCCGCCAGGACCTGAAGGAATTCGGCGTCGAGTACGACGAATGGTTCTCGGAGCGTTCCCTCACGGAAAGCGGCGCCGTGGACCAGGCCATCGAACGCCTCAAGGCCAGCGGCCATGTCTACGAACAGGAAGGCGCGCTCTGGTTCCGCTCCACCGAATTCGGTGATGAGAAGGACCGGGTGGTGGTGCGCGAAAACGGTCAGAAGACCTATTTCGCCTCCGACATCGCCTACCACATGAATAAACTGGAACGCGGCTATGCGCGCGTCATCGACATCTGGGGCGCCGATCATCACGGCTATGTGCCGCGCGTGAAGGCCGCGCTCACCGCCCTGGGCGACGACCCCGCCAAACTGGATGTGCTGCTGGTGCAGTTCGCCATCCTCTATCGCGGTGGCGAGAAGATGCAGATGTCCACCCGCTCCGGCGAGTTCGTCACCCTGCGCGAGCTGCGCCAGGAAGTGGGCAACGACGCGGCGCGCTTTTTCTATGTCATGCGCAAGTGTGAGCAGCACATGGACTTCGACCTGGACCTGGCCAAGTCCCAGTCCAACGACAACCCGGTCTACTACATCCAGTATGCCCACGCCCGGGTCATGAGCGTGTTCCGCCAGCTGGCGGAGAAGGGCATGACCTGGGATCGTGAGCAGGGTGCCCAGGGCATGCACCTGCTGCATGAATCCCACGAGGAGGCGCTGCTGGTGAACCTGTCGCGCTACCCGGAGATGGTGGAGGCGGCGGCGCTCAACCACGAACCGCACCACCTGGCCCATTACCTGCGCGAACTGGCCAACGAGTTTCACACCTACTACAACGCCCACCAGTTCCTGGTCGGCGACCCGGCCCTGCGCAATGCACGCCTGAATCTGATCCAGGCGCTGCGCCAGGTGCTGGCCAACGGCCTGGGCCTGCTGGGTGTGTCCGCGCCGGACAGCATGTAGGGTACGATCATGGCCCGCGATTACAAGCATCAGGTTCGACGCAAGCCCAGGCGCAAGCCCGCGCCTCCCTGGGTGTGGATGCTCGCGGGCCTGGGTATCGGCCTGTTCGTGGCCCTGCTCATCTATTTGAAGGCTGGCCCGGATGACGCGCCCGTCGCGCGCGTCGTGGAAGCGCCGCCTATGGAACGCGAGGCGCGCGGCGTGAAGAAAGAACCGCCGGCGCCCATTCCGCCGCCGCCCAGGCCGCGCTTCGATTTCTACACCACCCTGCCGGAGATGGAGGTGGTGGTGCCGGAGGACGAAATCACCGGCAGTCGCAAGGAAGGTGTGCGCCAGGTGGACAAGCCGGGCACCTATCTTTTACAGGCGGGCTCCTTCCGCACCCATGAGCAGGCCGACCGCCTCAAGGCGCAGTTGGCCCTGCTCGGCCTGGAGACCGGCATCCAGACGGTGAGCATCAACGACCGCGAGACCTGGCACCGGGTGCGGGTGGGGCCCTTCCGTGACCTCAACGAGCTGCACAAGATTCGTGTACAGCTAAAGTCCCACAAGGTCGACGCCATCCTGATCCGCGTGCGCGAATGAGGATGGCGCGTCTGTGCTACGCTTAACGGCACAGTCGCACGTAGCAAACCTGGTCGTGCGCACATGCCCCCCGTAGGAGCGGCCTTCGGCCGCGAAGCTGTCGTGGCACACGATGTTCGCGGCCAAAGGCCGCTCCTACAGGGAAAACCCAGGCAGCCCCACAGGAGATGTCACCATGACCCGCACACCGATACTTCCCCGCTATTTGCTGCTGGCCCTGCTGCTGTTGCTTCCCCTCCAGGCCCTGGCCGAGGCCAAGGTGGTCTACCACGCCGACTTCTCCGACCCGCGCCGCTTCAGCGGCATGCTCACCAGCATCAACAACATGGTGACCCATTACAACAACGAGCTGATGGACTATGACGTGCGCATCGTGTTCGTGGCCCACGGCATCCGCTTCGTCACCGACGACAAACTGGCCAACACCCCCTTCGCCGAGGATGCCGAACTGGCCGAACGGCGCAGCAACCTCACCGGTCGCCTGCAGTCCCTGCAGCAGGTGCATGGCGTGAAGCTGGAGTTGTGCGACATCACCCGCGGCGAGATCAACCTGGCGAACGAAAAACTCCACGAGGCTGTCGATCTGGTGCCTTCGGGCGTGGTGCGGATTGCCGAGCTGCAATCCGAAGGTTTCGCCTACATCAAGATCGAATGACGAACCGCGGGGTCGCATCGATACCCACCCTGTAGGAGCAGGCTCTGCCCGCGAACATCCGGTGGTGCTCCAGACAGTTCGCGGGCAGAGCCCGCTCCTACAGGGTGGAGTCATCGCCAACCGGTGGGACGCGTGAGGGTCCGTTGCATGAGACCGGTGTGCGCCGCATGCGAAATCCTCCGGCTCAGTGCCCTTCCGTCAGCCGGTCCAGCCGCAACCGCTGGCGTTCATCGAACAACCGCCGGCAACTGATGGACACGGCGCCCAGGGTGCCGAGGCCGGTGCCGACGGCGATCAGGAACATGATGAGGATCTGGTATTTCACCGCCTCCACGGGCGGCGCGCCGGCCAGGATCTGGCCGGTCATCATGCCCGGCAGGCTGACGATTCCGGCGGCGGTCATGGCGTTGATGATGGGGATGAGCCCGCTGCGCACCGCCTGCTGCCGCAGATGTGAGATGGCGTCGCGGGCGCTGTGGCCGAGCATCAACCGGGCCTCGATGCGTTCGCGTTGTTCCCAGGCCGATTGATTGAGGCGGTCCATGGCAATCGATACGCCGTTCATGGTATTGCCCAGCAACATGCCCAGCAGCGGAATGGCGTACTGGGGCTGGTACCAGGGGTCGGTGCCGATGACCACCCACAGGGCAAAGAAGGTCACGGTGAAGGAAGACAGGAACATGGACAGGCTGCCGATGCCGTAGCTCCATGCCCCCACAAAACGCCGATGCTGGCGCGCCCGTACCTCGTAACCGGCCACCAGCAGCATCACCAGGGCCATGAGCAGGACCCAGCCCAGGCGTGCGTCGGCGAACAGCGCCTTGAGCACCAGGCCGATGAGCAGCAGCTGGATGGTGGTGCGGATGCCGGCGATGAGGATCTGCTTGCCCAGCGGACCGTGGTGGCGGCCGGCGAAGAAGGCCAGCGCCAGCACCAGCAACGCGGCGATGGCGAGATCGAGATTGCTGAGATGAATCATGCCGCGGCCTCCAGTGCCACTTCCCGCACCCGCCCGGCCTCGATCACCCAGTGCCGTTGCGCCAGCCGCCGGCGTTGTTCGGGATCGTGGCTCACCCACAGCACCGCCGCGTTTTGTTTCTTACAGTAATCACACACCAGGCGTTCCACCCGCTCCGTGTTGCCGGGGTCGAGATTGGCGGTAGGCTCGTCGAGCAGCAGCACCCGGGGCCGCAGGGCCAGGGCTCGCGCCATGGCCAGGCGCTGGCGCTCGCCACTGGACAGGCGCCGTACCGCCCACTCGGATACCTCGACGGGAAAACCCAGGGCCTGGAGCAGTTCCTGTGCCGGTGCGCTGAAATGGTCCGCCACTCGTTCGTCCCACCACTGGCTTTCCGAAGGCACGTAGCAGACCTGGGCGCGCCAGCGCGTGGCGGCCATGTCCTGGCTGGGCACACCCTCCAGTCGCAGCTCGCCCGCGTGGGGATCGAGGTCGGCGATGGCGCGCAGCAGCAGGGTCTTGCCGGAACCAGATTCGCCACTGATCGATATCCGCTGGCCGGGTTCGACGGACAGGGTCACGGGATCGAGTCCCGGGCGGCTGAGTGCATGGAGGCTGAGCAGGGACAGGGGTATTTCCTCGCGGCTACTGGTGATTCTACGAGGGAACATTATGACAGACCCGGTCATCGCACAAAAAGGACCTTACGAAGTGGAGCTGGAACCCGGCACCTATTGGTGGTGCGCCTGTGGTCGTTCCCAGCTCCAGCCCTTCTGCGACGGTTCCCACAAGAATACGGATTTACAACCGCTGAAATTCGAGATAACCAAAAAAGACAAGTATCACCTGTGTGGCTGCAAGCACACCGCCAGTCCGCCTTTCTGCGACGGCACCCACGAAAAACTGTAGGCAAAAAAAGCGGGCGCCGAGGCGCCCGCAAGGTAACGACAAACTCCTTGTGTATCAGCGACCGGAACCGCGCGAGCCGGTGAATTCCGGGTAGGCCTCCAGGCCGCACTCCACCAGGTCCACGCCCTCGTACTCTTCCTCCTCGGTGACCCGGATACCCATCACCGCCTTGATGATGCCCCAGACGATCAGGCTTACCACGAAGGTCCACAGGAAGATGGCGACCAGGCCGGTGATCTGGCCCATGAGGGTGGCCTCGTCATTGGACAGCAGCACCGCCAGCAGGCCCCAGATACCGACCACGCCGTGTACGGAGATGGCGCCGACAGGGTCGTCGATCTTCATCTTGTCCAGGCCGAGGATGGAGAACACCACCAGCACACCACCGATGGCACCGACGATCGCGGCCAGCAGCGGCGACGGTGTCAGGGGCGCGGCGGTGATGGCCACCAGGCCGGCCAGGGCGCCGTTCAGCGTCATGGTCAGGTCGGTCTTGCCGAACATCAGCCGGGCGGTGATCATGGCCGCGATCACGCCACCGGCAGCCGCCAGGTTGGTGTTGACGAATACCGCGGCGACGGCATTGGCATCTTCGATGGTGGATACGATCAGCTGCGAACCACCATTGAAGCCGAACCAGCCCAGCCACAGGATGAAGGTACCCAGGGTGGCCAGCGGCATGTTGGCGCCGGGGATGGGGTTGACCTCGCCGTTGGGACCGTACTTGCCCTTGCGCGCGCCGAGCAGCAGTACCCCGGCCAGGGCCGCGGTCGCGCCGCACATGTGCACGATGCCGGAACCGGCGAAGTCGCTGAAACCGGCCTCGCTCAGGAAGCCGCCACCCCAGGACCAGTAGCCCTGCACGGGGTAGATGAACCCGGTCATGACCACGGCGAAGGCCAGGAAGGCCCACAGCTTCATGCGTTCCGCCACGGCACCGGAGACGATGGACATGGCGGTGGCGACGAACACCACCTGGAAGAAGAAGTCGGCCATGCCCGAGTAGTAGATATCCCCCTCGCTGGCCAGCACGTCTTCCACGGTGTTATCCGCGCCCAACAGGAAGCTGATGCCCGACCAGAAGCCGTTCACCCCTTCCGCCGGGTACATGATGTTGTAACCCACCAGCATGTACATGATGCTGGCGATGGCGAACAGGGAGATGTTCTTGGTGAGAATCTCCGCTGTGTTCTTGGCGCGCACCAGACCGGCCTCCAGCATGGAGAAGCCGGCCGCCATCCACATGACGAGGGCCCCCGCCATGAGGAAGTAAAAGGTATCCAGTGCGTATGACAGTTGCGTTACTTGTTCCACAGTATTAACCCTCCGTAACGGACAATGGTATGGATCAGAGTGCTTCCGGTCCGGTCTCGCCGGTACGGATACGAATGGCTTCCTGCAGTTCGAAGACGAAGATCTTGCCGTCGCCGATCTTGCCGGTGTTGGCGGCCTTGGTGATGACCTCGATGACACGGTCGGCCAGGTCGTCGTTCACGGCGGCCTCCAGCTTCACCTTGGGCAGGAAATCGACGACATACTCGGCGCCACGGTACAGCTCGGTGTGGCCCTTCTGGCGTCCGAAGCCCTTGACCTCGGTGACGGTGATGCCCTGCACGCCGATCTCCGACAGGGCTTCGCGCACGTCATCGAGCTTGAAAGGCTTGATAATGGCGGTAATCAACTTCATGGGAACTCTCCTCAGCGGGTCTGATGTCTTGGGGCCCTGGGGGCCGGATGCCCGGGTACGCCTGCTGGCGGGCACTCCTGCCAGGAGTCATTGCAGCAATGGTGCCAACTTGAAAAAAATTCTATAAACAACAGGTTATTGGATTCACTTGGCTTTTGCGGGGCTTGTCTGCACCAAAACAGGAAGTCCGGCCAACCCTTGCACCGGGTGGGTGCACGATAATAGGGCAGGGAAAGCGAGAGGCTGGACCTGGTCACCCGCGAAGAATTCGACGTGCAGGCCAAGGTGCTGGCCCGCACCCGCGCCAAGCTGGAAACCCTGGAACAGCAGGTGGCCGAGCTGGAGGCGCGGTTGCTGAAACCGGCGGAAAACTGGGACGACCCCAACAGCGACGGGGATTGATCCGACGGCCATGTAGGAGCGACGCGAGTCGCGATCGGCTGATCGCGACTCGCGTCGCTCCTACATGGAATGGAAGCCACGGCCGGCAAGGATGCCGGCCCGACACAGGAAGGGAAGCCGATGTCACTCGCCGTGGTGTTCAGCCGCGCGCAACTGGGGATCGAGGCGCCGCTGGTGACCGTCGAGGTCCACCTGTCCAACGGCCTGCCGTCCCTGTCCATCGTGGGCCTGGCCGAGACCGCGGTGCGCGAGAGCAAGGACCGGGTACGCGGCGCCCTGCTCAACAGCTGCTTCGAATTCCCCGCCCGCCGCATCACCATCAACCTGGCGCCCGCCGAGCTGCCCAAGGAAGGCGGCCACTTCGACCTGCCCATCGCCCTGGGGATCCTGGCCGCCTCGGGGCAGGTGCCGGCGCAATCCCTGCATCAATATGAATTCGTCGGCGAACTGGCCCTGTCCGGGGAACTGCGCCCGGCGCGGGGCGTGATCCCCATGGCCCTGCAGTGCCGGGACGCCGGCCGCGAGCTGGTGCTGCCCGGCATCAACGGTACGGAGGCGGCCCTGGTGCAGGGCGCGCGCATCCGTCCCGCCGCGCACCTGTTACAGGTGGCGGATCATTTCCAGGAAGGTGAGCCCCTGGCCCTGCAGATACCCGGGCCCCTGCCTGCCGCGGCTCCGCAGCCGGATCTGGCCGAGGTGCGCGGCCAGGCCCAGGCGCGACGCGCGCTGGAGGTGGCGGCGGCCGGCGGCCACAGCCTGTTGATGGTCGGCCCGCCCGGCACCGGCAAGAGCCTGCTGGCCAGCCGCCTGCCCGGCATCCTGCCGGAACTGGAGGAGGACGAGGCCCTGGAGGCGGCGGCGCTGGCCTCGGTAAGCCGCGAGGGCTTCGACGCCGGCCATTGGCTCCGGCGTCCATTCCGTGCCCCCCACCACAGTGCCTCGGCGGCGGCCCTGGTGGGCGGCGGCTCGCAGCCGCGGCCCGGGGAGATCTCCCTGGCCCATCAGGGGGTGCTGTTCCTCGACGAACTGCCGGAGTTCGACCGCCGGGTGCTGGAGGTGCTGCGCGAACCCCTGGAGAGTGGCCATATCCTCATTTCCCGGGCGGCGCGCCAGGCCCGCTTCCCGGCGCGCTTCCAGCTGGTGGCGGCCATGAACCCCTGCCCCTGCGGCTACTGGGGCGAGCCCGACGGCCGCTGCAGTTGCAGCAGCGAACAGGTGCTGCGCTACCGCAACCGCATCTCGGGCCCCTTGCTGGACCGTATCGACCTGCAGGTGATGGTGCCGCGTATCGCCTTCGCGGAGCTGCAGGGCAAGCCCGGTGAGTGCAGTGCGGTGGTGCGGGCGCGGGTGATGGCGGCGCGGGAACGCCAGCATTCCCGCGGGGGTGAACTCAATGCCCGCCTGGAACCGCGGGCCCTGGAGGTCCACTGCGGGCTGCGGGCGGAGGACCACGCCCTGCTGGGCCAGGTGATGGAGCGCTTCCGTTTGTCGGCGCGCAGCTACCACCGCATCCTCAAGGTGGCGCGTACCGTCGCCGACCTGGACGGGACCGAGGCGATTGGCCGGCATCACCTCACCGAGGCCCTGGGGTACCGCAGCCTGGAGCGTCCGTTGTCGGGCTGAAGCCCGCCGACGGTGCCGGGGCCGGGCCCTGTCGGACTGAAGTCCGACCTACAGGCGGCCGTCCCCGGCTGTGGCGCCACCCTGTAGGTCGGGCTTCAGCCCGACAATCCCGCTGGGATCCACCCCCATTTCCTTTATACTGGCCGCACGCAGTGCAGGCCCTTCGAGAGTGTTTTCCGTGGCAGGACTCAATCCCCATCAGCATGCCGCCGTGCGGCATGTGGACACCCCCTTGCTGGTGCTGGCCGGTGCCGGCAGCGGCAAGACC